>NZ_JBHVFE010000061.1:0-28405 GCF_042801945.1 Kitasatospora sp. NPDC057542 | reverse complement strand
GCCCCGGCCCGATCCGCACCCCCTCGGAAGCCCCCGCCGACCACGGAGGACGGCCATGGAACCCACCCCGCTCGCCCGCAACCGGGACTTCCGGCTGCTCTGGGCCGGCGGCCTGCTGGCCTCGCTCGGCTCCCAACTCGCCTCGATCGCTCTGCCGTTGCTGGTCCTGCGGGAGACCGGCTCGGCCGTCGGGGCGGGCGCCATCGGCACCGTCTCGGTCGGTGCGCTGCTGCTCACCACGCTGCCCGGCGGGGTGCTCGCCGACCGGATCGAGCGGCGCCGGCTGCTGCGGATCTGCGACGTCTTCAGCCTGCTCGCGGTCAGCGCCCTGGTCGTCGCCGTGCTGTGCGGGTACACCCCGCTGCCGTTGGTCCTGCTGGTCGCCGCCGCCGGGGCGCTGATCTCCAGCGTCTACGGGCCCGCCGCCGGCGCCCTGCTGCGCGCGGTGGTGCCCACCGGGCAGGCCCGCGAGGCCTCCTCCCGGATGCAGGCGCGCGGCGCCGCCGCCCGGCTGATCGGACCGCTCGGTGGTGGGGCGCTGTTCGCCTGGCACCCGGTACTGCCGTTCCTCGCCGAGGGCGTCGGCCTGCTGCTGTCCACGATCTGCGTGGCGCTGATGCGGACCCGCTCGCTGCCCGCCACGGCGAGCGGACCGGTGTTCAGTCGGGCCGAGCTGACCGCCGGACTGGCCTTCATCTGGCACCAGCCCTACCTGCGCACCCTGCTGCTGATCTTCGGCCTCGGGATGAACTTCGCGTTCAGCGCGCTGATGTTCGCCACCCTGGCCGTCGCCTCCGACGGCGGCCACTCCGGCATCGGCGGTGGCACGGTCGTCTCCTGCACCGCGGCCGGCGCCCTGGCCGGCGCGTTGCTCGCCCCGAGACTCGGTGCCCGGGCCCGGGACGGCAGCCTGGTCGCGCTCGCCTGCTGGGCCTGCGCGCTCACCGCCGGGGTGCTGGTGCTGACCCGGGTTCCGCTGCTGATCGGGCTGCTCTGCGCGGCCTGCATGTGCCTGTCCACCGTCGCCAGCATCGGCTTCGTCTCCGGGATGCTGGTCGCCGCGCCGCCCGACCGGGTCGGCCGGGTGCAGAGCGCGGCCGGCTTCCTGTCCACGCTGGTCCAGCCGTTCGGCCCGCTGGTCGGCGGCACCCTGCTCGGCTCGTTCGGCGGCACCCGGACCTTCGCCCTGCTGGCCCTGGCCATCGCGCTCTGCGCGGCCGTGGTCACCTGGGCGCCGCCGGTCCGGCGCGGACCGGTGCTGAGCCCCGCCGTCTGAACACCGCGCCGTCTGACACCCCGCCGTCTGAACACCGCGCCGTCTGAACACCGCCCGTTCCCGGAAGAGGAGGTGCGCCATGGCCGGCGCCCGCGAGATCCAGCTGTACTGCCTCGCCGACCCGACGTACTACGACACCCCGGGACGGCTGCGGGACGGGGAGAGCCGCTACCCGCTGGGCCTCGGCGAGCCGCCCGAGGGCTGGCGGCGTGAGCAGCGCGGGCTGTGGACGGTGCTGCGGCCCGACGGCTCCCGGCTGCCGGAACAGGGCTGGAAACTGCACGTGTCGGCGACGGCGGACGGCGCAGAGCGGACGCTGGCCGCCGTCGCGCGGATCTGCGTCGCCCGGCGGGTGGCGTTCAAGTTCCTGCGCAGCCCGGCGGCGCTGCGGGTGGCGAACGGCAAGTCCGCGGGGCGCGGCAGCAGCGGCAAGTTCGTCACCGTCTACCCGGCCACGGAGGGCGAATTCCTCGCTCTGGCCGAGGAGTTGGCCGAGGCGCTGGACGGCTTCCCCGGACCGTACGTGCTCACCGACCTGCGGATCGGCAACGCGCCGGTGTACGCCCGCTACGGGGCCTTCGTCGAGCTGTGGTGCCAGGACGGGGCCGGACAGCCCGTCCCGGCCCTGCGGGACCCCTCCGGCACGCTGGTGCCGGACTCGCGCGAGCCGGTGTTCCGGCTGCCCGGGTGGGTCGAGCCGCCTGCGGCGCTGCGCCCGTACCTGGCAGCCCGGCAGGCGGCCGGCGGGCACCTGCCATACCACATCGTCGAGGTGCTCCGGTTCTCCAACGCCGGCGGGATCTACCTGGCCGAGGGGCACGGCACCGGCGAGCGGGTGGTGCTGCGCGAGGCCCGCCCGTACGCCGGGCTGGACCGTGCCGGGGCGGACGCGTTGACCCGGCTGCGGCGCGAGCAGTGGGCGCTGGAACGGCTGGCCGGGCTGGGGTGCGTGCCCCGGCTGCACGAGGTGCGCACGGTCTGGGAGCACACCTTCCTGGTGCAGGAGCACATCGAGGGCGTCCAGCTGTTCGACGAGGCGATCCGGCGCTACCCGCTGGTGCACCAGAACTGCACCGCGGAGCAGCGCGCCGAGTACGCGCACTGGGTGGGCGGGGTGGTGGCGGGGCTGGAGGAGGCGCTCGGTGCCCTGCACGAGCGGGGCGTGCGGTTCGGGGACCTGCACCCGGCCAATGTGGTGCTCCGGCCCGACGGGTCCGTGGTGCTGGTGGACTTCGAGTACGCGGCCGAGCTGGACGACCGGCGGGTGCCGGTGGCCGGCGCGGCCGGACCGCGCATCCCGCCCGGGCTGGACGGCGCCGACGCCGACCGGTACCTGCTGTGGGTCACCTGGCTGATGCTGCTGATGCCGGTGCTGGAACTGGCCGACTGCGACCCGGGCAAGCTCCCGGCGCTGGAGCGGCGGGCACGCGAGTGGTTCGGACTGGGCGAGGAGGAGGGGCCGGTGCGGCCCGGAGCCGTGGCACTGGTGGAGTCGGCGAGCGAGCGGCGCGGGCGGGAGCTGCTGGACGGGCCCTCGCTGGGCCCGGTGCGCCGGGAGCTGATCGCGGGCATCCACGCCGGCGCCACCCCGGACCGGCCGGACCGGCTCTTCCCCGGGGACGTGGCCGGCTTCGCCGACGGCGGTACGGGCGTGGCGCACGGCGCGGCCGGGGTGCTGTACGCGCTGCACCGTGCCGGGGCCGACTGGCCGCAGGAGTACGCGGACTGGCTGGTCGCCGCGGTGCGCCGGCGGGCGGACCGCCCGGGCACCGGGGGGCTGTACGACGGGCCGCTCGGCATCGCGCTGGTGCTGGCCCGGATCGGCCGGGCGGAGGCGGCGGAGGAACTGCTTGAGCGGACCCGTACTGCCCGCCCGGCGCGGGAGGCGGGCCTGTTCGGCGGCCGGGCCGGCGCCGCGCTCGCCCGGCTGCGGCTGGCGGACGCGCTGGACAGCCCCCGGGAGCTGGCCCACGCACTGGACGACGCACGGGAGTTGGCCGCGGTGCTGCGCGGCGAGCCGGTACCCGGGCTGGACGAGCCCGCGGCCGCCGGGCTGCTGTACGGGCCGGCCGGCATCGCGCTGCTGCACCTGCGGCTGTACCGGCGGACCGGCGAGCGGTGGCTGCTGGACGCCGGGCGGACGGCGCTGGAGCGGGCGGTGGCACGGTGCGTCCGGGTGCCCGACGGGTCGATGCAGGTACTGGAGGCCGGGCGCCGGCTGGCGTACCTGGACCGGGGCAGCAGCGGGATCGCGCTGGTGGTGCGGGAGTACCTGGAGCACGGGGAGCTGCCGGGCGGCGAGGCCTTCCTGACGGACGTGCGGAAGGTCTGCGCACCCGGGTTCATCCGGGAGCCGGGGCTGTTCCGGGGGCGGGTCGGGCTGACGCTGGCGCTGGACCGGCTGGGCGGGGCGCCGGCGCGGGAGGCCGTGCTCGGGCAGGTGCGCAAGCTCCAGTGGCACCTGGTGGCCCGGCCGGAGGGGCTGCTGGTGCCCGGGATGTGGCTGCGGCGCTTCTCGGCGGACCTGCACACGGGGGCGGCGGGGGTGCTGCTGGCGCTGTGCGGGCTGGAGGGGGAACGCGGGGAGGAACGGGCGGACGTGCTGGACCTGCTGACCCTGGGGTGAGCAGGCCCGAGGCCTCATCAGGACGGTGCCGGCGCCCCGAGGGCCTGCGCCGCGCGCTCCCGGGCGTGCAGATGGGTGAGCCGGGGCAGGGCGTACAGGGCGGCGTGGGCGGTGACCTCACCGGTGGGGGAGGTGACCGTCCCGGTGTCGGTGAGCGCCTCCAACGTGTGCAGGGCGAGCCGTTCGGGCCGGCCGAGGGCGGCGGCGGCCTCCGGGAGGGTGAAGAGCAGGGCGAGCGGCAGGGCGGCGAGCCGGGCGAGGGCGAGCCGGCCCTGGTCGGTGAGGTCGCGCCAGCCGGAGTCCAGCCGGGCGCGGACGGTGACGTCCCCGGCGACCAGTTCGTCCAGGGCGCCCGCCGGGTCCTCCAGCCGGGCCGCGTACTCGGTGAGCGGGAGGTGGCGCAGCACGGCCAGCCGGGTGCCCGCGACCCGTACGGCCAGCGGCAGCAGCCCGCAGGCGGCCACGATCCGGGCGGCGGCCGCGCGGTCGGCGCCGGTCCGGCCGGTGCCGACGATCCGGCCGAGCAGGTCCAGGGCCTCGGTGGGAGCGAGCGCCGGGACGGCGATGCGGCGCACCGAGGCGAGCCCGGCCAGCTGGCTGCGGGAGGTGACGAGCACGGCGCTCGGGCCGAAGCCCGGCAGCAGCTCCCGGACCGCGGCCTCGCCGGGGGCGTCGTCCAGGATCAGCAGCAGCCGGCGCCCGGCGAGCGAGGCGCGCCAGAGGGCGGCGGCCTGGCCCGGGTCGGTGCGACCGGAGTCGGCGGGCCCCGGTCCGGCCGGTGCGGCGCCCGGACGGCCGGTCAGGGCGGCGAGTTCGGCGAGCACCTCGGGCAGCGGGCGGGTGGTGCCGTCCTCGGCGCGCAGCCGGACCAGCACCCGGCCGTCCGGGAAGCGGTCGGCGAGCAGGTGGCCGGCGTGCACGGCGAGCGCGGTCTTGCCGCTGCCGGCCGGGCCGGAGAGCACCGCGACGCGTCCGCCGCCTTCGCCGAGCTCGTCGACGAGGTCCCGTAGTTCGTCGGTTCTGCCGGTGAAGTCGGCGGTGTCGGCGGGCAGCAGGGCGCCGTTCGGGGCGGCGCCGCGCTCCGGGCGGGCGGCGGTGGGCCGGGAGCGGCCGCGGGCGAGCAGTTCGCGGTAGCGGGCGGTCAGTGCGGGGCTGGGCTCCAGGCCCAACTCGCGGGCGAGCAGTTGGCGGTGGGTGTCGTAGACGGCGAGC
The DNA here is from genome assembly GCF_042801945.1 of Kitasatospora sp. NPDC057542. Classification (NCBI taxonomy): domain Bacteria; kingdom Bacillati; phylum Actinomycetota; class Actinomycetes; order Kitasatosporales; family Streptomycetaceae; genus Kitasatospora; species Kitasatospora sp. NPDC057542. The sequence continues at coordinate 23,291 of NZ_JBHVFE010000061.1, read as the reverse complement.
GCCTCGGCCTGGCGGCCGGACAGGTGGAGGGCGTTCATCCGGGCGGCCTGGAGGCGTTCGCGCAGCGGGTGGCGTTCGGCGAGCTCGGCCAGGTCCTCGGCGACGGCGCCGGCGTTGCCGAGCTCCAGCTCGGTCTCCGCCCAGTCCTCGTGGACGCCCAGGCAACGGGCCTCCAGGCGGTCCGCCTCCGCCTCGACGGCGGGCGAGCAGCGCAGGTCGGCGAGCGGCGGGCCCTGCCACAGGTCGAGGGCCTGGCGCAGCAGGCGGGCGGCGGGGGCGAGCGCTCCGCCGTCGGCGGCGGCCCGGCCGGCCCGGGCGAGGGCACGGAAGCGGAGCAGGTCCAGCTCGGGCTCGGCGACCCGCAGCAGGTAGCCGGCGGCCGAGTGGACGAGCCGGTCGGGTCCCTCCTCGCGGCCGAGCAGGGTGCGCAGGGTGCAGACGTAGACCTGGAGGTTCTTCCGGGCGGTGCGCGGCGGTTCCTCGGGCCAGAGCGTGTCGATGAGCAGGTCGACCGGGACGGCGGTGTTGGCGCGGCTCAGCAGGACGGCCAGCACCAGCCGTTGCTTCAGGGGCCCGAGGGCCAGCGGGCGGCCGCCGGCCTCGCCGGTGACCGGGCCGAGCACGGAGAAGTGCAGCCGGGCGGGGGTGGCGGTCCGGGCGGGGGTGGCGGGCTGGGCCAGGGGCATCGGCGTACCTCCGGAGCGTGGGCGGCGGCAGTGTGACGGGGCGGCCGTGCGGTGGTGCGCGCAGGCTACTTGACGGTCGATCGGCGCTGAAGGGCACGGAATCGGCCGGGTTCGGTCACGTCGTGCACACAACCGGGGTGTCGGCGGGTGGGTCGGAGGGTGGGTTCCGCACGGCTGTGCGGACGGTGTTCCGGCAGGTCGGGCGGGGTGGCGGGGTCCTGTCGGGCCGGGTGGACGGGCGGCTCGCCGGGGGCCTTCGGGCGCGGGCGCGGGGCGGTGGGCAAGGGCGCGTTCCGGCGGTTCTCGACCGGGGCTCCGCGCCGTGGTGAGCGCGGCCCGAGCGGGCGGGTCACCGAGCGGGCGGTCGCCCGACGGCGGGTCAGGAGGTCCCGGGCCCGCGGTCGGGAGGTCCCGGTCGGGCCCCGGGAACTCGGGCCCAGCGGCCCCTGACGGGCGGGCCGAAGGGCCCTGGGGCGCGGAGGCGGCCTGTTCGGATCATGGATCGCCATCCATTCGTACGATGTTCCGAAGGAGTGCGTCCTTGAGCGCCACCCAGGCACAGGGCGACCCCACCTCACCGCCAACGGCCCTTCCCGCAGGGGCGGCCAGGCCGAGGAGGCCCGGTTCGGCCGCGGTCAGACTGCTGACCACCACCGACCACAAGACGATCGGCACCATGTACCTGGTGTCCTCGTTCGCGTTCTTCCTGATCGGCGGCATCCTCGCCCTGGTCATGCGCGCCGAACTCGCCCGGCCCGGAACGCAGATCCTCTCCAACGAGCAGTTCAACCAGGCCTTCACCATGCACGGCTCGGTGATGCTGCTGCTGTTCGCGATGCCGCTGTTCACCGGATTCGCCAACTGGATCATGCCGCTCCAGATCGGCGCGCCGGACGTCGCCTTCCCGCGGCTGAACATGCTGTCCTACTGGCTGTTCATGTTCGGCTCGCTGATCGCCGCGGCCGGCTTCGCGACCCCGCAGGGCGCCGCCGACTTCGGCTGGTTCCTCTACGCGCCGCTGTCCGACGCGATCCACTCGCCCGGCGTCGGCGCCGACATGTGGATCATGGGCGTGACGCTGTCCGGCTTCGGCAGCATCTTCGGCGCCGTCAACTTCATCACCACCATCATCTGCATGCGCGCGCCCGGAATGACCATGTTCCGGATGTCCATCTTCTGCTGGAACGTGCTGCTCACCTCGGTGCTGGTGCTGCTGGTCTTCCCGGTGCTGGCCGCCGCGCTGCTGGCGCTGGAGTGCGACCGCAAGTTCGGCTCGCACGTCTTCGACCCGGCCAACGGCGGGGCGATGCTCTGGCAACACCTGTTCTGGTTCTTCGGGCATCCCGAGGTCTACATCCTGGCGCTGCCGTTCTTCGGGATCGTCTCGGAGGTCATCCCGGTGTTCAGCCGCAAGCCGATGTTCGGCTACGCCGGCCTGATCGCCGCGACGGTGGCCATCGCGGGTCTGTCGGTGACGGTGTGGGCGCACCACATGTACGTCACCGGACAGGTGCTGCTGCCGTTCTTCTCGTTCATGACCTTCCTGATCGCGGTCCCGACCGGGGTGAAGTTCTTCAACTGGGTCGGCACCATGTGGAAGGGCTCACTGAGCTTCGAGACCCCGATGCTCTGGACGGTCGGCTTCCTGGTCACCTTCCTGTTCGGCGGTCTGACCGGCGTGCTGCTCGCGGCCCCGCCGATCGACTTCCACGTCTCCGACTCGTACTTCGTCGTCGCCCACTTCCACTACACGCTGTTCGGCACCGTGGTGTACGCGATGTTCGCCGGCTTCCACTTCTGGTGGCCCAAGATGACCGGGAAGAAGCTCGACGAGCGGCTCGGCCGGATCACCTTCTGGACGCTGACCGTCGGCTTCAACGCCACCTTCCTGGTCCAGCACTGGCTGGGCGTGGAGGGCATGCCGCGCCGCTACGCCGACTACCTGGCCTCGGACGGCTTCACCACCCTGAACACCGTCTCCACCATCGGCTCGTTCCTGCTCGGCCTGTCGATCCTGCCGTTCCTCTACAACGTCTGGAAGACCGCCAAGTACGGCGAGAAGGTCACCGAGGACGACCCGTGGGGCTGGGGCCGCTCGCTGGAGTGGGCGACCTCCTGCCCGCCGCCGCGGCACAACTTCGTCAAGCTGCCGCGGATCCGCTCCGAATCCCCGGCCTTCGACCTCCACCACCCGGACATCGCGGCCCGGGACGTGCTGGAGCACAGCGGGAAGCCCGCCAAGCACCTGGGCGACGTGGAGCCGGCGAAGTACGACCGGCCGCTGAGCCGGGCGGACCGGGCGGCCTCCGCCCTCGCCTCCCAGCCCTCCGCGCCCACCGATCCGTCCTCCTCGGGCGGCTGAGCCCGCTCCCCCCGAACGCCGTCCCCGCCCGCGTCGCTGCCCCCGGGCGGGCGGGGACGGCCTGTCCGCTCCTCACCCTCCTCACCCCTTCGTGACCAGGAAGGCCGGGTCGTGAACCACACCGTTCTCGCCATCGGCACCGCCGCCCTCACCGCGAGCGGCTGTGTCTGGTACCTGCCCGCCATCGCCGACCTCCAGGCCGGCGCCGACCGGCCCCGCTCCACCCGTACGGCCGCCGCGGCCTGCGTGCTGTGGTGGGCCGGGCTCGCGCTGACGGGCGGGCTGCTGCTCGTGCTGTCGGACTGGCGGCCCGCCGCACAGGTCGCGCTCGCCGGACTGGTCGGCGGCACGGCGCTGCGGCTGCGGGCCCTCTGGGACCGCCGCCAGGAGGTACGCGAGACGGCGGCCCGCTGGGCCGCCCTGGACGCCGGGCCCGCCCCGCGCTCCGGCCGGCCGCCGGCACTGGCCCTGGCCGGATGGCTGGTGGTCGGCGCGGCCGTCGCCTCGCTCGGGGCGGTGGCCATCCTGCTGTCGGGCAGCGGCGAGGTCGTGCCCCGGGCGGTGCTCGCGGCGGTCAGCGGCGCGGCCGTCGCGCTCGCGTTCCTGCTGATGGGGCTGGGGAACGTACGGCGCCAGGGGCGCTGAGAGCGTTCCTCGCCGGCGGCCCGGGCACTGCGGCCCGGTCCGAATGGGGTCGTTGGGCCCTGGGCCCGCCGTCGGGCTCCGGGGGATGATGCCCTGGGCCCCGCTGGGAGTGTGCGGGGGTGACGAAGGTGGAGCCGCGTGATGGCGACCAAGACGGAGGGGGCCGAGGCCTCGGCTCCGGTCCGGGTGTTCCTGCTGGACGACCACGAGGTGGTGCGCCGCGGGGTGCACGACCTGCTGGACGGCGAGCCCGACCTGGAGGTGGTCGGGGAGGCGGCGACGGCCGAGCAGGCGCTCGTCCGGGTGCCGGCGCTGCGGCCCGACGTGGCCGTGCTGGACGTCCGGCTGGGCGACGGCGACGGCGTCTCGGTCTGCCGTGAGCTGCGCTCGCGGATGCCCGGGCTGGCCTGCCTGATGCTGACCTCCTTCGACGACGAGGAGGCGCTGCTGGACGCCGTGATGGCGGGCGCCGCCGGGTACGTGCTCAAGCAGATCAGCGGGACCGACCTGGTCGCCGCCGTCCGCACCGTCGCCTCCGGGCGCTCGATGCTCGACCCCGGCGCTGCGACCCGCCTCCTCAACCGCCTGCGCAGCGACGCCGAGCCCGCCCAGCCGGTCACCACCGGACCGGGCCTGACCGTGCGCGAGCAGGAGGTCCTCGAACTGATCGGCGAGGGCCTGACCAACCGGCAGATCGGCGAGCGGCTCTACCTCGCCGAGAAGACCGTCAAGAACCACGTCTCGCGGCTGCTCGCCAAGCTCGGCGTCGAGCGGCGGGTGCAGGCCGCCCTGATCGCCACCGAGCTGCGCCAGGCCTCCGCCGCCGCGCAGCCCTCCGTGCTGCGCTCCGGCCGGTACTGACGGGCGGGCCGGACGGGTAGGTCCGAGGGCCGTGGGGCCCGGGGCCGACGGCCCGCACGGCGGGGCCCTCGCCGGGCCCCGCCGGGACCATCGGCCCTCGCGACCCGGTCGGGGCCCGGGCGAGCATCGCTCGCATGAACCGCGACCACATCCCGAGCCCCCGGCCCGTCCCGTACGACCGCCCCGACCTTCCCGAACTCCGCGAACTCGACCGGAAGCGGTCGCTGGAGCTGCTGGCCCGGGCCGCCGTCGGCCGGGTGGTCTACACCGTCGACGCCCTCCCGGCCGTCCTCCCGGTGCCCTTCCGGCTGGCCCCCGGCGGTGTGCTGCTCTCGGCGCCGGCCGGCTCCGAACTGGCCCGGGCGGTCGACGGCGCGGTGATCGCCTTCGAGGCCGACGAGGTGGACGGCCGGGACGGCTCCGGCTGGTTCGTCACCGTCCTCGGCCGCGCCCAGGTCCGCCCGGCGCCCCGGGCGGCCCGGCCGGGCGGCACGGTCCGCATCCGCATCCGCCCGGAGCTGGTCATCGGCCGCCGTCTGGCCTGAGCCCGGAGCGCCGTGGCGTGCTCAGGGCCCCAGCAACGCCCGGGCGGTGTGCAGGAGTTCGGCGTCCGCTGCCGGTTCCGCGGTGCCGGCCAGGCCGGAGCGGAAGAGCGAGGCGCCCTCGACCAGCATGATGAACACCCGTGCGCGGGCGTGCCGTTGCTCCTCCGTCAGACCGGGGTGGCGTCCGGCGAGGAAGGCGGCGACCAGCTCCCGGTAGCGGTCGTAGAAGGCCCGGACGGCGGCGGCCACCGCGGGGTCGCGGGCGGCGAGTGCCCACAGTTCCGCGAAGAGCCGGACCAGCCGGGGGTCCTGTTGTTCGGCGAGGAGCTCGCCGAGCAGGGCGTCCTCCGCGCGGCCCGGGTCGAGCAGCGGGCCGAGCCGTTCCACCGAGCGGTCGAGGACGCGCCCCAGGACGGCGGCCACCAGCTCGGCGTGGGTCGGGAAGTAGTGCTGGAGGTGACCGAGGCGGACGCCGGCGGCCGTGGCCACCGCCCGCATGGTCAGCTCGGTGCCGCCCTCGGTGACCAGCAACTCCTCGGCGGTGTCGAGCAGTTGCTCCCGGCGCTGGGCGCCCTTGCCGCTCAGGCCCCGGATGTTGCTCATGCCGCCTCCTCCGTGCCGCGCCGCCCGTCGGCCGCCGTGACGGTGACGGTGACGCCCAGCTCCGCCAGGTCCTCCAGGACCCGCCCGGGGCGCGGGGTCTGCTCCGGGAAGGCCACCCCGGCGGGTGGCGGGGCGCCGTCCGCGCCGAGCGCCCGGCGCAGCGCGAGCAGGGCGCCGACGGCGGTGAGGTGCGCCTGGCCGGCCCGGTCCTCGACGGTGGCGGTGAGGGTGCGCCCGCCGGAGGAGACGTCGGTGCGCAGCAGGGCGGTGCCGCCCTCGCCGGGCGAGTACAGCAGGGCGCGGCGGGCCGGCTCCCAGCGCTCGCCGCGCCCCCAGCGGAAGAACCCGGCGCGCCGGACGGCCAGCAGGGCGGTGGTGGAGGAGCGGGAGCTGAAGCCGATCCGGGTGGTGGCAGTGGTGGCGCCCAGCGTGAGCGGGAGGGTGAACTGTTCGGGGGTGTCGATCCCGGCGACCAGGGTCGGGGCGGCGCCGATCCGCACGGTGCGCGGACGGCTGAGCGGGGCGACGGTGCGGCGCCGGCCGTCCTGCACCACCTCGTAGTCGAGCCCGAGGCGGTCCATGAACTCCACCGAGTCGGCGCCGGCCCGGTCCGCGAGGTCCCAGCGGACGGCGGTCTCGATCCGCTCGGCCCCGCCCAGCCGGTCCGCCAGGGCGGCGGCGACCAGGCTGGTCACCCCGCCCATCCAGGCGGAGGAGAGCAGCACCGGGGCGGTCGGGCGCAGCAGGGCGGCGAGTGTGGCGGCGCGCTGGAGCCGGGCGGTCCAGCGGGTGACGTCCACGTACGGGACGCCCGCGCCGACGGCGGCCCGCAGCACCCGGTCGTCCGGGTCGTTGACCACCCCGACCACGGCCCGGACACCGGCGGTGAACGGTTCGGGGTCGGCGAGGTCCCAGCGGCGGGCGGTGGCGCCGTCCAGTTCGGCGGCGAGGGCGGCGCCGCGCTGTTCGGAGCGGCCGGTGAGCAGCAACGGCCAGGCGGGGGCGGCGAGTCGGGCGAGTTCGGCGCCGACGGTGCCGTAGCCGCCGACCAGCAGCACGGGGCCGGCGGGGTTGTGGCCGATGCGGTCCGAGGGGAAGGTGGGATGAACGGGGCGACCGTGCGGAACGGGTTCGGTGCTCATGGGAGACAAATATAGGTCGCTCGACCTAAAATTGTCGTCATGACTGAATCCGCCGTTACCGGTTCCCATGACGACCTGCGCTTCTTCGACAGCGGCCACGGCCGCCTCGCCTACCTCGACGCCGGTACCGGCGAGCCGCTGGTGCTGCTGCACGGTGGCCTGCTGGACCACCGGAACTGGGCGGACCAGATCCCCGCCCTGCTGTCCGAGTACCGGGTGATCGCACCGGACACCCGCGGCCACGGTGTCTCCGACAACGCGAGCCGGCCCTTCCGCGCCGTCGACGACCTGGCCGACCTGCTGCGCCACCTCGGCCTCGGGCCGGTGACCGTGATCGGGCTCTCCATGGGCGGGACGATCGCCCTCGACCTGGCCCTCGAACACCCCGAGCTGGTCGGCGCGCTGGTGATCAGCGGCAACGGCACCGGCGAGTCCGAGTTCAGCGACCCGTGGCTCGGCGAACTCGCCGCCGAGCAGACGGCCGCGCTCGCCGAGGGCGACGCCGAGCGCTGGCTCGACTCCTTCACCCGGCTCGCCTCCGGGCCGCACCGCCGCCTGGACGAGGTCGACCCGGAGGTGGTGCGCCGGCTGAAGGAGATGACCCGGAACACCGTTGCCAAGCACACCCCCGACGAGCCCCAGTACCTGGTGCCGGTGACCGACAGCTGGAAGCGGCTCACCGGGATCACCGTCCCGCTGCTGGCGATCAACGGCGGCATCGACTCGGTGGACCACATCAACCTGGCCGAACGGGTCGTGCGCACCGTCGTCAACGGCCGCGCGGTGATCGTCGAGGGCACCGGCCACTACCCGAACATGGAGCGGCCTGAGGAGTTCAACGCCCACCTCCTGGACTTCCTGCGCGCGCTGCGGGGCTGACGGCCCCGCGCTGCGGGGCCGCCCACGCCCGGGAGGGCTCAGGAGCCGGCCGGGAGGGCGCAGGGCCCGGTCGGGAGGCCTCAGGAGCCGACCGGGGCCTCCCACACCAGCCGGGTGCCGCCGCCCTCGGCCGGGTCGACGGTGAAGGAGCCGCCGACCCGGTCGGCGCGCTCGGCCAGGTTGCGCAGCCCGCTGCGCCGGCCGCCCTCGGGCACGCCGACGCCGTCGTCCGTCACGGTCAGCACCACCCGCCCGGCCAGCGCGCGCAGCGTCACCTCGACCCGGGACGCCCCGGCGTGCCGGGCGGCGTTGCTGAGCGCCTCGGCGAGCACCGCGACCACGTGTTCGGCCAGCTCCTGCGGCACGTCGGTGTCCAGCAGGCCCTCCATGCTCAGCCGCGGCGCGAAGCCGAGCGTGCTCTGGGCGTCGGTGACCACCCGGGTGGCGCGGGCGCGCAGGCCGCGGTCCGGCTCGCCGTGGGCGCGCAGGCCGAAGATGGTCGAGCGGATGATCTTGATGGTCTCGTCCAGGTCGGCCACCGCCCGGGCCACCCGGTCCGCCGCGGACCGGCTCTCGATCAGCCGGCCCGCGCTCTGCAGCGTCATCCCGGTCGCGAACAGCCGCTGGATCGCCAGGTCGTGCAGGTCCCGGGCGATCCGGTCGCGGTCCTCCAGCAGGTTCAACTGCTCGGCGTCGCGCCGCCGTTCGGCCAGCTCCAGGGCGAGCGCGGCCTGGTCGGCGAAGCCCAGCAGCGGGCCGGTCTCCTCCGGCCCGAAGGCCGGCTGCCCCTGCGCCCGGGCCAGCAGCAGCACGCCCCGCCCGTAGCCGGCACCGGTGCCCAGCGGCACCGCCACCGCCGCGCCCAGCCCGTCGAAGCGACCCGCCGGGCCGGCCGGGAAGCGGGCGTCACAGGCCAGCTCGTCACTGGTGGCCGGCGAGCCGGAGGCGTACGCGGCGCCGGACAGCGTGCCGTCCACCGGCACCGTCACCCCCAGCCGCGCGGACGGCGTGCCGCCCAGTGCGACCTCGACGGTCAGCTCCTCGGCCCGCTCCTCCGGGCCGGCCAGCGCCACCGAGACGTCCGCCAGCTCGGAGCCCGAGATCTCCCGGGCCCGGCGGGCGATCAGCTCGACCACCTCCAGCCGCGGCGCCCCCGACAGCAGACTGCGGGTGATCTCGGTGCTCGCCCGCAGCCAGCGCTGGCGCAGCTGCGCCTCCTCGTACAGCCGGGCGTTGTCGATCGCCACACCGGCCGCGACCGCCAGGGTGGAGATCACCGCCTCGTCGTCCTCGTCGAAGTCCAGCCCGCCGCGCTTGTCGGTCAGGTAGAGGTTGCCGAACACCTCGCCGTGCACCCGCACCGGCACCCCCAGGAAGGTGTGCATCGGCGGATGGTTCGGCGGGAAGCCGACCGAGGCCGGGTGGTCGGACAGCACCGGGCAGCGCAGCGGCTGCGGCTCGCGGATCAGCTCGCCCAGGATGCCCCGGCCCGAGGGCGGCGGGCCGATCTCGGCGATCTCCTCCTCCGTCAGGCCCACCGTCAGGAACTGCGACAGGGTGTGCCCGTCCGGCCCGATCACCCCGAGCGCGGCGTAGCGGGCGTCCACCAGGTCGGCGGCGGCCTCCACGATCCGGTGCAGCGCCTGCGACAGGTCCAGCTCACGACCGACCGCCAGCACCGCCTCCAACAGGCTGTGCACCCGGTTCTGCGTGCCGCGCGCCGCGTCGATCCGCCACTGGAGCTCCTCCAGCAGCTCGTCCAGGCGCAGCCGTGGCATCCGCGCGCCGCCACCCGCCGCGCTGCCGTCCGCTCCGCCCACCGCTGTCCTCCTCGTCGTGCTGCCCTGACCGACCCGTCCACCGTCCGGACGTGCCACATCCGCCCTGCGGACGGCCGCCCCCGCCGTCCGGCCCGGCTCGGGCGCCGTCCGACCAGCGGGATTGCCGTGTTCACGGTAATGCCCAGGTGTCGGTGGTGGGGACGGCGGGGTCGGCCGTAGGCTCCGTCGGGCGGGCCTTTCGGCCCGTCGTCCAGGGCCCTGGGGCCTCTGCCGCCGGGCGGTGGCGGGCTGACAGGGTGGGGGAGGAGCGGACGGGGCGTCAGAGCGCACCGCAGCCCGCACCGAACCGCCGAGCGTCGACAGCGTGTCGACAGTGTGGAGGAAGACTCATGACGTCAACCGTGCTGGCCGGGGTCGACGGCTCGCCGCAGAGCACCGCGGCCGCCCACTGGGCCGCCGCCGAGGCGGTGCGCCGGGGCGCCTCGCTGCGCCTGGTGCACGCCTGGCCGTGGCTGACCGACGGCGTGTCCTCCTACGCCGAGCCGGACGCCCTGCCCGAGGCCGTCCGCCGCACCCTGGCCGAGGCCGCCGAGGACATCCGCGGCCTGTACCCGGACCTGACCGTGGAGAGCGACGCCGTCCTGGACGCGCCGGTGGACGGTCTGCTGGCCGCCGCCGCGGAGGCGGAGCTGCTGGTGATCGGCTCGCGCGGCCGCGGCGGCTTCACCGGGCTGCTGCTCGGCTCGGTCAGCATGTCGGTGGCCGGGCGCAGCACCGTGCCGCTGGTCGTGGTCCGCGAGACCGGCACGCCGGGCGAGGGCGCGGCCGAGGTGGTGGTCGGCGTCGACGCCCACACCCCGGAGGCGGAGGTGCTCGACTTCGCCTTCCGCGAGGCGGCCCTGCGCGGCGCCCGGCTGCGGGCCGTGCACGGCTGGGACCTGCCGCCGGTGTTCGGCTACGCGGGCGGCGTCGTCCCGGCGGCCGAGCTCGGCCAGCTGGAGGCGCTGGAGGCCAAGCTGCTCTCGCTCGCCCTGGCCGGCCTCCGCGAGCAGCACCCGGAGGTCGAGGTGGTCGAGGACGTGCAGGTCGGTGCCGCCCGCGCCCTGGTCGAGGCCTCCACCGGCGCCGCGCTGGTCGTGGTCGGCCGGGGCCGGCGCCCGATCGAGTTCGGCCCCCGGCTCGGCCGGATCGCGCACGCCGTACTGCACCACGCCGAGGCCCCCGTCGCGGTCGTCCCGCACGGGTGACAGGCGGTCCGTCCGGTGGATCCGCCCCCGTCCTGATCCACCGGACGGGCCCGGGGACGGGCCCAAGGGCCCTGTCCCCGGCCCACGCCGGGCGCGCACCCTCGAAAGCAGCGGGACCCCGGGCGTTTGCGCGAACCCCGCGATCGAAACCGAAGCCTCGCGGTTGAAGGAGTGGATCGCCATGACGTTCGACCCGGCTGTGACCCAGATGCTCAGCGCAGCCGACCTGCGCCTGCTCGCCGCCGCCGGCGGCGCGGCGCCGTCGCTGCACAACAGCCAGCCCTGGCGCTTCGTGCCGACCCCGGACGGGCGCGGGCTCGCCGTGTACGCCGACACCGGGCGCTCCGTACCGCTGGCCGACCCGGTCGGCGCCGCGGTGCACGTCGCGGTCGGCGCGGCCGTGTTCAACCTGCGGGTGGCGGCCGGCCGGCTGGACCGGGAACCGGTGGTCCGGCTGCTGCCGGACGCCGCCGAGCCCGAGCTGCTCGCCGTGCTCGACCTCTCCCGCCCGGCCGCCGCATCGGCGCCCTTCGGCCGCGACCTCTACCCCGCCATCGCCGCCCGGCACTCCAGCCGCGAGCCGTTCACCCAGCGGGATGTGCCCGAGGCGGTGATCGGCGAGCTGATCGATGCCGCCCGCGAGGAGGGCGTCGCGCTGGCCGCACTGGAGGAGGAGGGCGTACGGCGGGTGCAGGCGCTCACCGCCGAGGCCGAGAGCCGCAACGCCGCCGACCCGGCCCGCACGGCCGAGTCCCGCGCCTGGCTGCGGCCCGACGACGGCACCGCCGAGGACGGCATCCCGATGGCCGCGCTCGGCCCGCAGGACCACGACGCCCGGGTGCCGATGCGCGAGTTCGCCGGCCGCCCGCCGGAGGCCCCCGCGCAGCCCTCCCGGCGCTTCGAGGCGCTGCCCCAGCTGTGCACCCTCACCACCCCCGGCGACGGCCCGCTGGACTGGCTGCGCACCGGGCAGGCGCTGGAGCGGGTCTGGCTGCTGGCCACGCTGCACGGCGTCCGGCTCACCATCTGGCACCAGGCGATCGAGTGGCCGGACACCCGCTGGGCGCTGCGCGACCCGGCCGCCGGGCCGGGCCACGTCCAGCTGGTGCTGCGCACCGGCTACGGCCCGCCCGGGACGGCCACCCCGCGCCGGACGGTCGAGGAGACCCTCGGGGACCGCCCTTCCTGAGCGACGGTCCCGGGCCTGTCTCCGGACCGTTCAGCGCGGGCGCTCGGCCGCCGGCAGCACCTGTGCGGCGAGCCGCAGCGGCGGGCTGTTCCGGAAGGTGAGGGTGAACTCCACCCACTGGCCGGCCCGCAGCGGCGGCGGGTCGGCGATCACCAGATCCGCGTCCTCCGGCGTCATCCGCAGCTCGCCGCCGGCCGGCACCGGTAGCGCCGGTGCCGGCTCCCAGCGGCCCGCCGCGCCCTGGTGCAGGTGCCGCTTCGGGGTGATCCGGCCACCGAACTCCCAACTGGCACCGGTCAGTTCGTCCGGGATGTCGCCCGGGTTACGGACCGTGAAGAAGGCCGCCGTGGCGGAGGCCGCGCCCGCCGTCGGCAGCAGCACCCAGCCCGGCCCGGCCTCCACCGGGCGGGCGCGGCCGGCCCCGCCGACCGCCGTCCATCCGGTGAGCAGGACCAGGGCCAGCACCGCCGCGCCGACCGGCGGGCCGGCCACCCCGAGCCGTTCCGACCAGGTGACCGGGCGCCTCATCGACGCCCTCCCCGCCGCTGGACCCGCCCCGGCTCCCAGGTGCGCAGCCGCAGGCTGTTGCCCACCACGAGCAGCGAGCTGAGCGACATCGCCACCGCCGCCAGCATCGGGTTGAGCAGCCCGACCGCCGCCATCGGGATCAGCACCAGGTTGTAGCCGAAGGCCCAGAGCAGGTTGGCCCGGATGGTCGCCAGGGTCTGCCGCGCCAGCCGTACGGCGTCCACCACCGCCTCGATGTCACCGCGCACCAGCGTCAGCCCGGCCGCGCCGATCGCGGCGTCGCTGCCGGAGGCCAGCGCCACCCCGAGGTCCGCCGAGGCCAGCGCCACCGCGTCGTTGACGCCGTCGCCGACCACCGCCACCGTCCGTCCGGCGGCGCGCAGTTCGGCCACCACCTCGGCCTTGCGCTCGGGGGAGGCCGAGGCGTGCACCCGCTCGATGCCCAGCTCGGCGGCCACCGCCCGGGCGGCGCCGGGGCCGTCCCCGGTCAGCAGCACGGTCTCCAGGCCCAGCCCGCGCAGTCGGTGGACTGCTCGCCAGCTGCCCGAGCGCAGCGTGTCGCCGATCGCCAGGACGGCCGCCGGCCGCCCGTCCAGCTCGACCACGACGGCTGTGCGGCCCGCCTCCCCGGCCTGCGCGACCGCCTCCGCCAGAGCCGGCGGCAGGACGGCGTCGTCCGGCCGCGCCACCCGGACGACCCGGCCCTCGACCGTCCCCGACACCCCGACCCCGGTGGTGGCCGCGAAGCCGTCCACGGCCGGCGGCGGCCCGCAGCGCTCCCGGGCCGCCGCCGCGACGGCCCGGCCGATCGGGTGCTCGGAGCGGTGCTCGACCGCGCCGGCCGCCCGCAGCGCCTCCTCCTGGGTGAGACCGCCCGCGGTGGTCACGGCGGCCAGTTCCATCCGGCCGGTGGTCAGCGTGCCGGTCTTGTCCATCACCACCGTGTCCACCCGGCGCAGGCTCTCCAGCACCTCCGGGCCGCGCACCAGCACGCCCAGCTCCGCGCCCCGCCCGGTCGCCGCCAGCAGTGCCGTCGGCGTCGCCAGCCCGAGCGCGCACGGACAGGCCACCACCAGCACCGCGACCGCCGCCGTCACCGCTGCCTGCGGGGCCGCGCCCGCGCCCAGCCAGAAGCCCAGCACGCTCGCCGCGACCGCCAGCACGCAGGGCACGAACACCCCGGCCACCGCGTCCGCCAACCGCTGCGCCCGCGCCTTGCCGGCCTGGGCCTGCGCCACCAGCGCGGTGATCCGGGCCAGTTGGGTGTCCGCGCCGACCGCCGTGGCCCGGACCACCAGCGCACCGCCGACGTTCACCGTCGCGCCCGCCACCCGGTCCCCGGGGCCGACCTCGACCGGCACGCTCTCCCCGGTCAGCAGGCTCAGGTCGAGCGCCGAACCGCCCTCGACCACCACCCCGTCGGTGGCCACCCGCTCGCCCGGCCGTACCACGAACTCCTGCCCGGGCAGCAGCAGTTCGATCGGTACCAGGCGCTCCTCGCCGCCCTCCTCCCGCAGGCACACCTGCTTGGCGCCCAGTTCGGCCAGCGCCCGCAGCGCGGACCCGCTGCGCCGGCGCACCCGGCCCTCCAGCAGCCGCCCGGCGAGCACGAACAGCGGCACGCCGACCGCCGCCTCCAGGTACACGTGCGCGGCGCCGCCGCCGTCGGCGGTCAGCGAGAACGGCATCCGCATGTCCGGATCGCCGGCCCCGCCGAACAGCAGCGCGTACGCCGACCAGCCGAAGGAGGCCACCACACCCAGGCTGACCAGGGTGTCCATGGTCGCCGCCGCGTGCCGCAGCCCCTGCCAGGCCCGGCGGTGGAAACCGGCCGACCCCCAGGTCACCACCGGCACGGCGAGCGCGAAGCAGACCCACTGCCAGGCGGTGAACTGCGTCGACGGCACCATCGACAGCACCAGCACCGGGACGGCCGCCAGAGCGGTGACCAGCAGCCGCCACCGCTCGTCCGGCTCCTCCGCCGTCACCCCGACCGGCGCCCCCGCGGGCAGCGGTTCGGCGGTGTAACCCGCCCGCTCGACCGCCGCCACCAGCTCCGCGACCGGCACCCCGGCCGGATGCAGCACCCGGGCCCGGCCGGTCGCCAGGTTCACCCCGGCCGTCACCCCGTCGATCCGGGCCAGCCGCTTCTCCACCCGGCCCACGCAGGCGGCGCAGGTCATCCCGCCGACCGCCAGGTCGGTGGCGACCACGGGCTCCGCGGCCGCGCTCACCGCATCCCGCCCATGTCGTGCCCACCCGTCCCGGGCGACGCCCCACCCCCGTCACTCGGCCGCAACCCGGGCGCCACCGGCCCGACCTGCCGCCCCACCCCGTAGGCCACCACGAACACCACCACCAGCAGCAGGACGAACCCCGCCAGCACACTCAACGGCCGGACACCCGGCGATTTCGCACTCACGCCCCAGCAGTCGGACGGGCCGCGCGGTTGGTTCCCGTACGGTCCGAACTCCCGCACGAAGATCCCGCGCGAACAAGCGGATGACGGGTCGCGCCCCGACCGGGCGGCGTCCGGACGATGGCCGACCTGCCGCCGGCCCGGTTCGGCGGCCTCGGCGCCGTGTCCTTCGCGCAGGTCCCGCTGCCGGAGAGCGGCCACGCCGCCGGTCGGCCCCGGGGCCGATCACGGATCAGGGCCGCACGCTGCGCGGCCCGGTCACGGCGGCGCCCAGCGCGCCGACCCGGGCTCGCAGTTCGCGGTCGGCGGTGACGACCAGGCAGGCCCGCTCCGGGTGCTCGGCACGGGCCGCCCGGACGACCTCCACGATCCGGTCGTCCCCGCTGCCGCTCGCCTCGACCACCCGCACCTGCGGGAGCCCGGCGACGCCCCGGGCCGCACCCTCCACCACCAGGACCACCTCCAGCGGTCCCGGCCGCTCCGGCACGCCCCGCCCGGCGACGGCGACCAGTGCGTCCCGCAGCCGTTGGGCGGCGCCCCGCCGGTCCCGCCACCAGCCGTCCGGGACGGAGCCGACCACGTTCGCGCCGTCGACCACCAGCAGGGGGAGCGGTGCGGCCTCGTTCTGTTCCATGGTCACCAAGCCTGTCATCCCGCCCGATGCCCGGCCGCGGGCCCGCCCAGGGGCCGGTGGTGAGCCAGGAGCGGAGGCTGCCGAGCCCGGCCTCCTCGCGCGGCCGGGGGCGCCGGGGCCCGTGGTCAGTCCGTCAGGGTGATCCGGATGCCGACGGTGCCGCGCTCGCCGCGGCGCAGCCGGCTGCCGAGCAGTGTGAGCACGCCGAGCAGGCCGTACTTCTGGCGCAGCAGGGTGCGGTAGGCGGAGGTGCGCTCGGGGCCGAGGATCTCGGCGGTGGCGGGGTACTGCTCGCCGGTCGGGCGGCCCTTGACGTCGCAGGGGCCGACCAGAACGTCGGCGCGGTTGCGGATCCGCTTGACCTTCCAGGAGTCCGCGACGGTCCAGACGCCGAGCGCCTCCCCGTCGCGCACGACCCACACCGGGGTCGGCACGGCGGTGCCGTCCTTCTTGTACGTGGTGACGAGCAGGTAGCTCCCGGCGGAGAGCTGGACGAGCCGGGCGAGCCGGTCCGCGGCGGAGGGGTCGGGCGTGGTCATGGCCGGAAGTCTAGAGGGCGCCCGGTCGCGGTCCGGGCCGTGGTTCAGCGCGGCGCCCGGGGCCCGCGGGTCCGGGCGGTGCGGAGCAGGACGCGGGCGCGGCGGGCGAGGTGCCGTCGGCCGCCGCCGCGGCCTCCGATGCCGCTCGCGCCGCCCCTGCCGTGCGCCGGGGCGGTTGCGGTGCGGCGGCGGCGGCGGGCGACGGCGTGGGCGGTGGCCCAGGCGGCGACGGCGGTTCCGAGGACGGCGGCGGTCCAGGTGACGGGGACGAGGCCGGAGCCGGTGCCGGGACCGGCGGGCAGCGGCGGGCGGGACCAGGGCGGCAGCTGTTCGGCGGCCTCGGCCTCCGAGGTGGGGGAGGAGGCCTCGTCGACCAGTCGGCCGACCGGCTGGACCTTCCCGGCGGCGGCGAAGCCCCAGTCGAGCAGGCTGGCGGCCTCGTCGTAGACCTTGCCCTGCGACTCGGGGTGCATCACCGTCACCAGCAGGGTGCGGCCGCCGCGTTCGGCGGCGCCGGTGAAGGTGGCGCCCGCGTTGGTGGTGTAGCCGTTCTTGACGCCGATCAGGCCCGGGTACTTGCCGAGCAGCCGGTCGGTGTTGGCGATGTCGAAACTGGTGCGCTGGCCGGTGAGCTTGTCCAGCCCGCCGGGGAAGCGCGCGGTGCGGGTGGCGCAGTAGCTGCGGAAGTCGGCGTTGCGCAGCCCGGCCCGGGCGAAGAGGGTGAGGTCGTAGGCGGAGGAGACCTGGCCGTCCATGTCGTAGCCGTCGGGGGAGAGCACCTTGGTGTCGCTGGCCTGGAGCGCCCGGGCGCGCTCCTGCATCTCGGTGACGGTCCGCTGGACGCCGCCGTTCATGTGGGAGAGGACGTGGACGGCGTCGTTGCCGGAGCTGAGGAAGACGCCCCGCCAGAGGTCCTCGACCCGGTACGGCAGGTCCTCCTTGACGCCGACCAGGCTGCTGCCGGCACCGAGGCCGGCCAGCTCGGCCGTGGTGACCTTGTGCTCCAGCGCCCGGTCGAACTTGGGCAGCACGGTGTCCGCGAACAGCATCTTGAGGGTGCTGGCCGGGGGCAGCGGCAGATGGGGGTCGCGGGCGGCGAGCACCTCGCCGGTGGTCGCGTCGGCGATCAGCCAGGAGCGGCCGGTCAGCTCGGACGGCAGGGCCGGCGCCCCGGCCAGCGGTGCGACCTGGACGGTTGGGCGGCCGAGCCGCTCCCCGCCGACGGCGCGGCCGGAGTCCTGGGCGAGGGCCGACGGGGCGACGACGGTGAGCACCAGGGCGGCACAGACGGTGGCGCCGGCCGCGGTCCTGGTGACGGAAGGTGACTTCGGTTGCACACGTTCGGGCTGCACACGGCGAACGTACCCGGGCCGCGGCGGGGCCGCCGGGCCTGCTGCTCCGTCCGGAGCCCCGGGGCCGGCGGGGATGTGCGGCGGACGACTTTGGTGGCGGCGGTCCGCGCCGAAAGTCGGATGTCCGGCCGGGGGCGGATTCCTAGGCTCGGGGGCATGAAGACCCTGCTCGGCTACCTCGGTTCCGTGTTGATCGTCGGCGGTGCCTCCGGCCTGCTGTCCACCTGGATCGACGGCTTCCGGCTGTTCGGCTTCGTCCGGGTCCTGGTGCCGGCGGGCCACGAGATCGCCGGGTACGCCACCCTGGTGGTGCTCGGCGTCGTGCTGGCGCTCCCCGCCGCCCGACAGTGTTAGCAGTCTGAAGGATCCCCGGCCGTGATGCCGTCGAGCAGTACGGCGAGCCCGGCACGGAAGGCCTCCCGATGGCTGTCCTGCGGGGCGCCGCCGCCGGTGCTCTGCAGGGCGGTGAGCAGGGGGAAGCGTTCCGCGAAGTCCGGTGCCAGCTCGGCGAGTCGGGCGGAGCGGGTGGCCCACCAGTCCTCGTCGGCGACTCCGGTCGCGGCTGCCGCGCCGCGCGCGTCGGCGGTGGTGGCGGCGAGGCCGCGGACGAACTGCCAGAGCGCGGCGACCGCCCCGCGCAACCGCCGCGGCGGGAGGCCGGCCGGCCGCAGCGCACGCAGCAGCGCCTCCATCGCGGCGAGTTCGGCGGGGCCGAGGACCGGGCGGGCCTGCGAGACCTGGAGCACCCAGGGGTGGCGCAGGTAGCAGGCGTACAGCTCCTCGGCCCAGGCGGTGACGGCTTCCCGCCAGTCGTCGGCCCCCTGGAGTCCACCGGGCGGTTCGGTGCGGAGTTCGGCGAGTGCCCGGTCGTGCATCAGGTCGAGCAGTTCGGCCTTGCCCGGCACGTAGGTGTAGAGCGCCATCGCGGTGCGGCCGAGCCGTTCGCCCACGGCGCGCATCGACAGCGCGGCCATGCCCTCGGCGTCGGCCACCGAGACTCCGGCGGACACGATCGCGTCCACACTCAGGCCCGGCTTGGGGCCGCTGCGCCCGGCGCGCGGCTCCTCGGGAGCACCCCAGAGCAGGGCGAGCGAGCGATGGGCGTCTCCCTGCCCGGCGTAGACGGTCATCCGGCATCTCCTTATGGCGTAAAGTGTCATTCGACGGCAACTCTTTATGCCGTAAGGTTACCAACCGAAGGGGTTTCGCGATGACATTGCCCGTCACCTTCGTCGAGGTTGTCGAGGTCCGGCGGATCACGCCGCGCACCGCCCGGATCGCGTTCGCCGCCGAGGAACTGCCCGACACCGTCGGCACCGCGCCTGACCAGCAGCTCAAGCTCTGCTTCCCGCGCCCCGGGCAGCGCGAGCCGGTGCTGCCCGCCCGGCAGGACGACCCGATGGGCTGGTACCAGGCCTACCTGGCGATCCCCGAGGCCGAGCGCCCGGTGATGCGCAGCTTCACCCTGCGCCGCCGCCGGCCCGGCACCCGGCTGGTCGAGGTCGACTTCGTGCTGCACGGCGACACCGGCCCGGCCGCGGCCTGGGCGCTGCGGGCCGCGCCGGGGGACCGGCTGGGGATGGTCGGCCCTTCCGCGCTGTACGCCCCGCCGGTCGCGTTCACCGAGGCCGCGGCCGCCGCCGACTGGGTGCTGCTGGCCGGCGACGAGACCGCGCTGCCGGCGCTCGCGACCCTGGTCGAGGCGCTGCCCGAGGGGGAGCGGGTCTGCGCGTGGATCGAGGTCGCGGACCGGGCGGAACGTCAGGACCTGGAGAGCCGCGCCGACCTGGAGGTGGAGTGGCTGTACCGCGACGGCGCGGCCCCGGGCACCGTGCTGACCGAGGCGTTCCGGGACGCCGTGCTGCCGGAGGGTGAGCCCTTCGTCTGGCTGGCCGGGGAGGCGGGGGCGGTCCGGACGATCCGTCGGCACCTGGTCGAGCGGCAGGGGGTGCCGAAGGAGAACATCGACTTCACCGGCTACTGGCGCCACCGGCTGACCCAGGACGACGCGCCCACCGCCGAGGACCTGGCGGACGCTCAGGAGCGGGTGGCCGGGTACTGACCGGGCCGGGCGGCCGCCTCGACGGGAGCCGGGCGGCCGTTTCGCCGGGCGGTGGCGCGGGAAAGGAGTCCGTCACCGCCCTTCCCCTGGCGGGCCGCCCGGTTCCGGCAAGGGTCGATCGGTTGAAAGATGTGGATTCGGCCCGATTTCCTCCGTGAATTTTACTGATTGATGGTCAACTTTACTTTCTGATGGGGATTTACCCCCTTGTCGTGATCCTCTCGGGTGCGTTGGAATGCGTCAGCTATCCATCTGACGAGAGGATTTATATGATCGGCTGGCGGAAAACCCAGCTAGCAGCCGCCGTCACGGTCACCGCCGCGTCCATGGTCCTGAGCCTCGGGACCATCGCCGGCGCGGCCCCGGTCCCCGAGCCGCAGAACGCCCAGGCGGCGTCCGCGGACGGGGCTCCGGTGCCGGTGATCGTGATCCTGAAGGACCAGATCGCGGACGCCCCGGCCGACCACGGCCACCTGGGCGCCCGGCAGCAGAAGGCCGCCGACGCGCAGGCGCCGCTGCTGAACAAGGTCAAGGCGGGCGGTGGCACCGACATCAAGAGTTTCGTGGTCGGCAACGCCTTCTCGGCCACGGTCAGCCCCGCCCTGCGCGCCCAGCTCCAGGCAGACCCGGCCGTCTCCGCCGTGGTGGCGGACGCCCAGGTCCAGGTCGCCCCGGCGGCAGCCGGCAAGGCGAAGACGGCCAAGGACGCCGCCGGTGCCGCCGACGCCAAGGCGCCCAAGGCCGACGCCGCTCCGCAGGCCGTTTCGGGCAGCAACGGTCAGAGTGCCGAGGAGAACGCGACCAACACGGTCTGCCCCTCCGACCCGAGCAAGCCGCTGCTGGAGCCCGAGGGCCTGTACTCGACCCGGGCCGTCACCGGCAACGGCAAGCCCGGCGTGGAGGACCTGGCCACCGGCAAGGGCGTCAAGGTCGCCTACATCGCGGACGGCCTCGACCCGAACAACCCGGACTTCATCCGGGCCGACGGCTCGCACGCCGTGGTCGACTACCAGGACTTCGCGGGCGACGGCTGGGACGCGCCGACCGGCGCGGCGGAGGCCTTCGGCGACGCCTCGGCGGTCATCGCCCAGGGCCGCCAGGTCTACGACGTCTCCAAGTTCGTCAACTCCTCGCACCCGCTCCCGGCCGGCTGCAACATCCGCATCCGCGGCCTCGCCCCGGACGCCGACCTGGTCGCGCTGAAGGCCGGCGGCGAGATGATGTCCAACTCCTCGATCCTCCAGTCGATCGACTACGCGGTGCGGGTCGCCCACGTGGACGTGCTGAACGAGTCCTTCGGCGGCAACGTCACCCCGGACAGCGGCGCGCACGACACCATCTCGCTCTTCAACGAGCAGGCCGTCAAGGCCGGTGTCACCGTCGCCGTCTCCACCGGTGACGCCGGGATCAGCGGCACGATCGGCACCCCGGCCACCGACCCGTACGTGATCGCGGTCGGTGCGTCCACCGACAACCAGAACTACCAGCAGACCGGTTACGCGGCCTCCCGGTTCTCCAACAAGACCTGGAGCGACAACCGCATCTCCGCGCTCTCCTCGGGCGGCTTCACCCAGGCCGGCCGGACGGTCGACCTGGTCGCGCCGGGCGAGTCGGACTGGGCGCTGTGCACGCCCGACACGAGCAAGTACACCGACTGCACGGGCTACAACGGGCAGCCCTCGCCGATCCAGCCGTTCGGCGGCACCAGCCAGTCGGCCCCGTTCGTCACCGGCGCCGCGGCCCTGGTCATCCAGGCCTACCGGGACACCCACGGCGGCGACTCGCCGCCCCCGGCGCTGGTGAAGAAGTTCCTCACCGGCACCGCCACCGACCTCGGCGTGCCGGCCGAAGAGCAGGGCGCCGGCCTGCTGAACGTCCGCGCCGCCGTCGAGGCCGCCCGCGGCTACGACGACGGGGACGGCACCGACGGCGCGAAGACCGTCGTGGTCAACACCGGCCAGGTCGACATCGCCGGCGCCCCCGGCTCGACCCACACCGCCGACGTGTCCGTCACCAACACCAGTGACAGCACCCAGACGGTGAGCGCCGCGACCCGCAGCTTCGCCCCGCAGTCGAGCAACCAGCAGACCGTCCAGCTGGACCCGTCCTCCAAGGACACCTTCAAGTACGCGACCAACGGCGCGGACTGGGTCCAGAAGCAGGTCAAGTTCACCGTCCCGGCCGGCGCCGACCGCCTCGCGGCCTCGATCGCCTGGCAGGGCGCGCCCAACCCGGTCACCAACGGCCCGGTGGTCCGCATGACGCTGCTCGACCCGTCGGGCCGTTTCGAGACCAACACCCGTCCGCAGGGTGGCGCCACCCCGGCGAACTTCGGCCTGGTGGACGTCCCGCACCCGGTGGCCGGCGAGTGGACCGCGATCCTCTACACCCCGGCGGGCAAGGCCGGTTACAGCGGCGCGGTCCAGCTGGGCACCGCCACCCAGCGCGCGGTGCCGGCCGGCGCCGTGAGCCCGAGCACCACCGACCTGAAGCCGGGCCAGACCAAGACCCTCAAGGTCCAGCTCACCACCCCGGCCACCAGTGGCGACACCAGCGAGGCCGTCCTGGTCTCCAGCTCCAACGGCAACACCACCAGCGTCCCGGTCGTGCTGCGCAGCCTCGTCCCGGTCAACCAGGGCAAGGGCACCTTCACCGGCACCATCACCGGCGGCAACGCCCGCAGCGCCTCGCCGACGCAGAGCTTCTCGTACGCCTTCGACGTCCCGAAGGGCCAGAAGGACCTGCGGGTCGGCCTGACCGTCGGCAAGGACTCGAAGCTGCTCATGCAGGGCACGCTGATCAGCCCGAACGGCACCCCGGTCGACATCGAGGGCAACGGGCAGTTCGACGCCCAGGGCAACCTGGCCGGCGCCGGCAACGGGGTCTCGGCCACCGCCGTCAACCCGGCCGCCGGCCGCTGGCGGTTCGTCCTGAACGTGCTCGGCCCGGTCAGCGGCCAGGAGCTCGCCCAGGACTTCACCGGCACCGTCGCGTTCAACCAGAACCAGGCCACCGCGGCCGGTCTGCCGAACGACGCCCGCACCCGGCTGGCGGCCGGCAAGCCGGTCACCGTCCAGGTGAACTACACCAACAACACCGTCGCGACCCAGCGGATCGCGGCCGACGGCCGGCTGGACCGCCGGGTGGACCTGCCGCTGGTGCCGCAGGGCGCCTCGGCGACCGTCAGCCTGCCGCTGAGCCTCAGCTCCACGGTGCCGTCCTTCCTGGTGCCGCCGGGCACCGACCGGCTCAAGGCCGTGGCGGCGTCCTCGACGCCGGCGCAGATCGAGCTGAGCGCCACCGCCGGCTCGCCGGACCTGTTCGGCGACCTGAAGAAGGCCCAGGACGGCTCGACCGTCTCGGTCGTGACCGACAACGGCACCGCCGAGCAGCCGGTCGTCCCCGGCACCTGGGGCACCTTCGTCCAGCAGATCGGCCCGTTCGGCAACGGCGGTGCGCCGGCCGGTACCTCCACCATCACGGCCACCGCGCACACCCAGGCCTTCGACCCGGCGCTGACCTCCAGCACCGGTGACCCGTACGCCGCCTCGGTGAACGCCTCGGCCGCGGCCGCCACCCCGGTGACCGTCGCCCCCGGCGCCACCGGCTCGCTCCAGGTGACGCTGACGCCGACCGGCCCGAAGGGCAGCACCGTCAAGGGCGTGCTGTACCTGGTGTCCGGCCCGACCGGCGTGGCCACCGCCAACAACGTCCTGAACACCACCGGTTCGGTGCTCGCGGCGATCCCGTACAGCTACACCGTGAACTGACGACACGTCAGTTCGCTTGAGGCCGAGGCCGCCCCGGAACTCCGGGG
>NZ_JBHVFE010000060.1:0-28852 GCF_042801945.1 Kitasatospora sp. NPDC057542 | reverse complement strand
CCCCGGCACTGCGTCTGCCGGGGGGCTCTCGGTGTTTCGGTGTCCCTCAGCAGCTGCCGGTGGTGGTCGGGGCGGGGGAGGGCTTGGTGGCCAGCGCGAGGGCGGCGGCCGCCTGGGTCTCGTCCAGCAGGGCGTTGTAGCTGTCGCCGATCACGAAGTCCACGCTGCCGTCGGTGCGGGCGTCGGCGGTGACGGCGGCGCCGGCGATCTGCGAGCCGACCAGGGTGCCCGCGCCGGCGCCGGCCGGACCGGCGATCACCTGGGCGGTGCCGGGCACCTTCTTGTCGAGCTCGGCCGGGGCGTTGCCGACCTTGCCGATGACGAAGCCGCGCTTCTTGAGCTCCTCGGCCGTCCGGCCGGCCAGACCGGCCTTGCTGGTGGCGTTGTAGACGTTCACGGTGACCGCGGCGGGCTGCGGGACCGCGTGCGGGTCGCCCTGTGCGGCGGCGGGCGACCCGGAGTCGCCCGGGGCCCCCGGCGACGGGGCGGCCAGCGGCTTGCCGGACTGGGTCGCGCAGGCCTGCGCCGAGGCGTTCTTGTTCCTGCCGCTGAAGATGTCGTACAACTGCAGGCCGCCGAGCGCGATCAGGGCCAGCGCGAGCAGGCCGGCGAGCACGCCGATCACCTTGCGGCTCTTCTTCGGAGGCCGCCCCAACCGCGGGTAGGTATTGCCGGTGACCCGGTACTGCTTCCCCTTGAGGCCTTGGGGAGTCAACATGCTCACGGTTTGTCTCCCCCTCGTGCCAGGGCGGGGTCGGGATGACGGATCGGCCGGATGGGGACTTCCCCCGGTGCGGGCGGAATCCCCTGGTCGTGGCCGTAGTCAGCAGCGTAGTGCCGTACGCCGTCGAAGGTACTAAACGATCATCATCTGGCGTACCCCCGGTACCCGAAAGGGGGTACCGGGGGTACGGGTGGACCGCCCTCCGCCGGATGGCGAGGGGCGGTCCGGAAAGCCCGTGGCGGTCCGACGGTCCCTGTGGCGGGGGTCCGTCACTCCATTTCGAGGACGCGGGCGTGCAGCACCTGGCGCTGCTGCAACGCGGCCCGGACGGCCCGGTGCAGGCCGTCCTCCAGGTAGAGGTCGCCGCGCCACTTCACCACGTGGGCGAAGAGGTCCCCGTAGAACGTCGAGTCCTCGGCCAGAAGGGTTTCGAGGTCGAGTTGTCCCTTGGTGGTCACCAGCTGGTCGAGTCGCACCGGGCGCGGGGCGACGTCAGCCCACTGGCGGGTGCTCGTCCGGCCGTGATCCGGGTACGGCCGCCCATTGCCGATGCGCTTGAAGATCACACGGAAAGCCTACCGTTTGGGCGGCGGATGGCGCAGCAGCCGCGGCCCCGCCACGCGCGCCGGAGTGAACTGCGGGTGGACGAATGCGGCTGTTTGATGGGAAATGTCGCGAACATCGCCCCGGTGCCGATCGGGTTTCGTGCCGATGCGGAAGCGTTCCGAAGCGTTCCGATCCGCTCAGGAGTGTGTACCGCTGTCCTCCGGCCTCACCCCACCGGCCGTCCGGGAGATCGCCGAGGGGCGCCTGCGCCGGTCCCGCCCTCGACCTCGGTGCGGTGTTGCCGGACGGCACCGCGCACCGGACGCCCGGGTGTGCATCCGGCCGGGCGTGCCCGACCGGCACGGGCCGGTCGCCGGGGCCACCGGCACCGGCAGGACCAGGACGGGCGGCAGCTCGGGCCGAGGAGATCCGACGCCGCCTGTTCGGGACGTCCGGGCGGCGGCGCTGGCCGGTCAGCCGGAGAGCGCGGCGCCGATCCGGTCCAGGGAGGACAGCCGCATCAGGCCGTAGTGGTAGAACTCCACCTCGGGGACGCCGAGTTCGCGAAGAGTGGTGATCTTGGCGGCGAGGTTCTCCGGGCCGTCGCAGTCGGAGGACATCGGGCGCAGGATCACCGCCATGGACTGCGGACGGACGCCGTGCAGGGCGAAGGCGGCGATCTTCTCCCGGACCGCCTCCGGGGTCTTCGCGTAGCCGAGGGTCTCGATCTGGTCGGCGGTCCTGGCGAGGGCGGGCAGGTCGATGCCGGAGAGCCAGCCCGTGCCCGGGCCGCCGCCGTCCATGAAGCTCACCCGCATGCCGTGCCGGCGGGCCTGCTCGGAGAGCTCGGCGGCCAGCGAGGTGACGGTGGCGGCGGAGGCGTCCACGTAGGCGGCGAAGGCGCCGTCGGCGAGGGCGCTCAGGTCGGCGGGCTCGGCGGCGGCGGACTCGTCGGCCAGCCGGCGGCGCAGCTCGGTGCGGACCGCCTCGGCCACCTCCTCGGCCGGGACGCCGGTGCCGGTGGCGGCGGCGCGGCAGTGCGGGCAGAAGCAGACCCCGAGCAGGGCCTCGGCGGTCGGGCCCAGCTCCTCGAAGTAGCGCTCGTGGTGGTAGCCGTGGCGCAGCCCGTGGAAGTGCAGGGACTCGGCGCGGATCGCGTCCACGCCGTACCGGGCCAGTTCGGCGACCAGGGTCAGGGCGTACTCCCGGACCTCCGGGTTCGCCGGGCAGAGCTCGGTGAGGTGGCGGTCGCCGAAGGCGTTGGCCGGGGAGCAGTCGGGGTGGGCGAAGCCGAGCCGGTCGTTGTGGCAGAAGACCGTCCAGGCGTGCAGCTTCAGGCCGCGGCGGCGGGCCTCCTCGGCGGCCTCGGCGAAGGGGTCGCGGTCGCCGATCGCGGTGGACGGCAGGGGGGCCAGCCGGCGGCCCTGCCAGGCGGCCGGGTCGGGGCGGAAGTACGCCGCGCCCGGCTCCAGGTAGCGGACCACCCGGCGGGGGTTGTGCGGGAAGACGTCGCGGGCCTCGTGGTAGACCGAGGCGAGGGTGACGCCGCCGACCCCGGCGCGGTCGGTGAGGTTGCCGAAGAAGGTGTCGGCGCCCTCGTCGAGCAGGTCGGTGGCGAAGGCGAGGACGGACGACTCCACGGTGCGGCTCCGGAGCTGGGGGAGGGGGAGCGGCCCACGCTAGCCGCAGGGCCGGGATTGGTCTATACCTGATGTCCCGGGCGGCCCGTCGGCCTCACAGGCCGAGCTCGTCCAGCTGCTTGAGCAGGGCGGAGCCGGGGCTGTTCGGGGCGCTCGCCTGCTGCGGGGGCTGCTGCGCGGCCGGCCGGTTGCGCAGCAGGACGGCGGCGGCCAGCCCGCCGATCAGCCCGCCGAGGTGGCCCAGCCAGCTGACGCCCGGGGTGAGCGGCAGCACCCCGATCAGGATGGTCGAGTAGACCACCGCGACGGCGAGGCCGACCACCGCGTCCAGTACGTTGCGGTCCAGGACCCCGCGCAGCACCACGTAGCCCAGGTAGCCGTAGACCATGCCGCTCGCACCGGCCGTCACGGTGTTCGGGCTCTCCAGCAGCCAGACCAGCAGCCCGCCGGACACCAGGATCACCAGGCTGGCCAGCAGGAACTTCTTCATGCCTCGGTAGGCGGACAGGAAGCCGAGCACGAACAGCGGCCAGGAGTTGGCCTCGATGTGGCTCCAACTGAAGTGCAGGAACGGCATGGTGAACATCTCGGGCAGGTCGTCGACCTGCTCCGAGCGCAGGCCGAACTCCCGCGACAGCCCGTAGTCGTCCAGCCAGTTGACCACCTGTACGGACCAGATGACGGCCTGGATGCCGAGCATGGTGAACAGTGCGCGGCGTGAGTCGGCGAACAGTTGGGCGAATTTGGCGGCCATGCCTCGACTGTAGGGCCTGCCACTGTCCGGCGGGATCGGACGTGCACCCCACTACAGTGACTCGTGTCATTCCGACCATGAGAGGGCAACCCCATGAGTGAGCGCGCGCCGCTGCCGTACGAGTTCCTGCCGCAGGTGCCGTCCTTCCCGCTGAGCAGCCAGGACATCACCGAAGGCGGCACGCTGGGCCGGGAGTTCATCCACGCCGGCGGCAACCTCTCGCCGCAGCTGGCCTGGTCGGGCCTGCCGGAGGGCACCCGGAGCATCGCGGTCACCTGCTACGACCCGGACGCGCCGACCGGCTCCGGCTGGTGGCACTGGCTCGCCCTCAACCTGCCCGCCGACACCACCGGACTGCCGCGCGGCGCCGGCTCCTCGGACGGCAGCCTGCCCGGCGAGGCCTCCTTCCACGGCCGCAACGACTTCCCGGGCAACCAGTACGACGGTGCCGCCCCGCCGCCCGGCGCCCCGCACCGCTACGTCTTCGCGGTGCACGCGCTGGACGTGGAGAAGCTGGACGTCGCCGCCGACACCCCGCCGGCCCAGGTGGGCTTCAACCTCGTCTTCCACAGCCTGGGCCGGGCGCTGCTGACCGCCGAGTACGGCGTCTGAGCAGTGTCGGTATCCGATCGTCCGGTCGAGGTCTGGCGGCTGCCCGAGGAGGAGTGGAAGGCCGGCCGCCGGGCCCTGACCTGGACGGTGGGGCCGGACGGGGAACTGGCCGTCCTGGTGGTGCCGGAGCAGTACGTGGCACCGGCCGGTTCGTGGCCGTACGCCCGGCTGCCGTTCGACGGCGAGGTGGTGGTGCACGGCCCGCAGGGCGAGTGGCGGATGCCGCTCACCGGGGCCGGGGTCTCGCCGGACCTCCTGGCGCTGCTGCCGGGCGGGCGGGTGCTGCTGGCCGGGCGCCGGGCCGACGAGCAGGCGGACGGCTGGGAGCGCAACGGCCAGGTGTTCGGGCCGGACGGCCGGCTGACCAGGGAGCTGCAACTCGGCGACGACGTCGTGGCATTGACCACCGACCGGGACGGCCGGATCTGGCTGGTCTTCGGGGACGAGGGCAACTACGGCGACAACCCGCTCGGCCGGTGCGGCCTGGTCGGGCTGGACACCGCCGGGCGGATCGTCTGGCGGCCGGACTTCAAGGACCTGGGCGACCACCCGCTGGAGGGCCTCGCCGCCGCCACCGAGGGACGGCGGGCCTGGCTGGCCTGGTACGGCGACAGCAGCCACCTCACCGGGATCGACCCCGCCGAGGCCAGGCCGGTCGTCATGCGGCTGCCGGCCCGGCAGCCGGTGGGCTTCGCGATCGCCGGGGACCGGGCCGTGTTCCTCCAGCCCGGCGGCGAGCTGATCCGGTGCGAACGGGAGAGCCGGAAGGGCTGGCGGGAGGTGCGCCGCGAGCGGGTGGGCGTCCTCGGGGACCTCGACCGGGAGCGCGCGTACGGCCGGGACGGCGTGCTGTGGTTCCGGTCCGGCAACGGCTGGTTCCGGGTGGAGGTCTAACCCTCCTGGCCCGCCGCGTGGTGGGCGCGGGCGGCGAGCCTGCGCAGGTGCTCGCGCAGTGCCGGCGGCTCGTGCACCTCGAAGGCGCAGTCCAGCGACAGCAGCCGCATCGCCGTCCACTCCAGGGAGTCGGAGCGGGAGCGCAGGAGGCAGCTGTGCTCGTCGATCGGCGTGACCTCGGAGTCGCCCGGCCTGAGGCCGTGGCGGACCCGCTCGGCCGGGGCGTGCACGGTGGCGACCACGGTGCCGCTCGGTGACGGGCGGCGCAGCTTGCCCGCCACGTACGCGGCGGCGTCCTCGGCGGGGAGCGGGCGCGGGGTGAAGCGGACGCCGGTGGCGGTCGGGCCGCTCAGCCGGTCGACCCGGAAGAGCCGCCAGTCCGCGCGGTCCAGGTCGTAGCCGACCAGGTACCAGCGGCGGCCGACCGAGACCAGCCGCTCGGGCTCGACCTGCCGCCTGCTCTCGGCGCCGTCGTACGCCCGGTAGCCGAAGCGCAGCCGTTCCCGGGCGGTGACGGCGCGGGCGAGCACGGTGAGATCCTCCGGGTCGACGGTCGGGCCGTCCCCGGTGAGCAGCGGCACGGTCGCGGAGTTGAGCGTCCCGACCCGCTGCCGCAGCCGGCCCGGCAGCACCTGGAGCAGCTTGCCGAGCGCCCGTACCGAGGCCTCCTCGATGCCGACCACGGCGTGCCCGGCCGCCGCGCGGAGCCCGACCGCGATGGCCACCGCCTCCTCGTCGTCCAGCAGCAGCGGGGGCATCGCCGTGCCCGCGACCAGCCGGTAGCCGCCGACCGCGCCCATGCTGGCCTGCACCGGGTATCCCAGCTCGCGCAGCCGGTCGATGTCGCGCCGGATGGTGCGGGGGCTGACGCCGAGCCGCTCGGCGAGCTCGCTGCCGGGCCACTCGCGCGGCGTCTGGAGCAGGGACAGGAGGCTCAGCAGCCGGGCCGGGGTGTCGCTCATGCCACCCAGCATGCCGGAACAACTGGGACAGGTCCTGACCTACATGGCCGTTACTGTCGTGGGCGTGGAGAAGAGCGTCGTGGACGTGGAGAAGAAAGAGGAGTACGGAATGAGCACCCCGGCAGCGGACCGGCGGAGGTGGATCGCGCTGACGATCGTGATGGTCGCCTCCTTCATGGACCTGGTGGACGTCACCATCGTCAACATCGCCATCCCGAGCATCCAGCAGGACACCGGTGCCTCGTTCGGCGCCATCCAGTGGGTCACCGGCGGCTACGCGCTGGCCTTCGCGATCGGGCTGATCACCGGCGGCCGGCTGGGCGACATCCACGGCCGCAAGCGGGTGTTCCTGATCGGGATCGGCGGCTTCACGCTGGCCTCGGCGCTGTGCGGGCTGGCCTCCGGCCCGGAGATGCTGGTCGCGACCCGGCTGCTCCAGGGCGGGACGGCGGCGCTGATGGTGCCGCAGGTGCTGTCGATCATCCACGCGACCTTCCCGGCGGAGGAGCGCGGCAAGGTGTTCGGCCTGTTCGGCGCGGTGGTCGGGCTGGGCGCGGTCTCCGGTCCGATGATCGGTGCGCTGCTCACCGAGTGGGACCTGTTCGGTCTGGCCTGGCGCCCGATCTTCCTGATCAACCTGCCGGTCGGCATCGCCGGGCTGTTGCTCGGCCGCCGGTTCATCGACGAGTCGAAGGCCGACCAGGCGCTGAAGCTGGACCTGGTGGGCGTGGCGCTGGCCAGCCTCGGCCTGCTGATGCTGATCTACCCGCTGACGCACGGCCGGGAGGCCGGCTGGCCGCTGTGGGGCTACCTGTCGATGGCCGGGAGCCTGCCGGTGTTCGCGCTGTTCGTGGCGTACGAGAAGGTCAAGACACGGCGGGACGGCTCGCCGCTGGTGGAGCTGGCGCTGTTCCGGGTGAAGTCCTTCGCGGCCGGGATCTGCGTGCAGCTGGCCTTCGGCGTGGCGCTCGGCATCTACTTCCTGGTCTGGACCCTCTACATGCAGGTGGGGCTGGGCTGGAGCCCGCTCAAGGCCGGTGCGACCGGCATCCCGTTCTCCATCGCGGTCTCCACGGCGGCCGGGCTGTCGGTGCAGAAGCTGGTGCCGCGGTTCGGGCGGAAGGTGCTCCAGAGCGGCGCGCTGGTGATGGCGGCGGGCGTGCTCGTCTACATCTGGGAGGCGGACCGGTACGGGACGGCGATCACGGCCTGGCAGATGGCGCTGCCGCTGGTGGTGATGGGCCTCGGGATGGGGCTGATCGTCGCGCCGATCACCGACGCGGTGCTGTCGGAGGTGCCGCGTGAGCACGCCGGTTCGGCGTCCGGGCTGATCAATACCGTGCAGCAGGTGGGCAACGCGCTCGGGCTCGGCCTGGTGTCGGTGGCCTTCTTCGGGGCGATGGACGACGTGGTCGCGCCGGAGGCGGTCGGAGCGGCCTTCGGCGGGGCCTTCGTGCACGCGATGTGGTGGGTCGCGGGGGTGCTGCTCGCGGTGTTCCTGCTGATGTTCGCGCTGCCGCGCAAGCGGGGTGCGGCGGTTGAGGACGCCGCACCGGAGCGGGAGTCCGAGGCTGTCCTGGTCTGACGTCCTTGCTGTGGTCGAGGGCCTTGGTCGCGCTGCGCGGCCGGGGCCCTCGGTGCGTGGGCGGTACGCCTACGCGGGGGTGCCGACCCGCTGGTAGCTGCTGCCGTCCTTCGGGCGGGCCAGGTGCCCGGCCTCGACCAGGTAGCGGCGCAGGGCCGGGACGTCGTCGTGCACGGTGCGCAGGGCGTCGTTGACCTCGGCCTCGGTGTAGCTGCGGCCCGGCTCGAACAGGGTCTCTGCGAGGTGGGCCAGCAGCTGCTCCCGGCGGGCCGCCTTGCGGGGGACGGCGATCAGGCGGCCGTCGGGGGCGAAGAGGGCGGACACGCTGCGGGCGGCGGGGGTGGTTGCGGTCATGCCGGAAGCGTCACCCGGTGGGGTGGGGCGGGGCAATCGGTTTTCGCGGCTGTGGTCCGCCCGTAGCCTCAGCGGGCGCCGCTGGTGGCGGCGGTGGCTGTCCGGGAGGTGGTGCGGGGCTTGGCGGCGGCCTTCGCCTCCTTCGCGGCGCGCTTCATCTCCTGCTTGAACTCCCGTACCAGGTCCAGGGATTCGGGGCCGGTGATGTCGGCGACCGAGCGGTGCGTGCCCTCCTCGCCGTACACCCCGGCCGCCTCGCGCCAGCCCTCGGGCCGCACCCCGTACTGCTTGCCGAGCAGGGCCAGGAAGATCTGCGACTTCTGCTTGCCGAAGCCGGGCAGGGCGTTGAGCCGGCTGAGCAGTTCCTTGCCGGTGCGGACGTTCTTCCACAGCGCGGCGGCGTCGCCGTCGTACTGCGCGACGAGGAACTGGCAGAGCTGCTGAACCCGTTTGGCCATCGCGGCCGGGTAGCGGTGGACCGCGGGCTTCGCGGAGAGGAGCGCGACGAACTCCTCCGGGTTGTAGGTGGCGATCTCGTGGGCGTCCAGATCGTCGCGGCCGAGGCGCTGGGCGATGGTCAGCGGGCCGGTGAACGCCCACTCCATCGGGACCTGCTGGTCCAGCAGCATGCCGACGAGCGCGGCGAGCGCACTCCGTCCGAGCAGTTCGTCGGCCTCGGGCTGCTGTGCTAGCCGAACAGTGGCGTCCATGGACTTGCCCTCCTCGGAGTTGACGTCGGGTCGGCGCCCAGTCTGGTGGAAGCGGCGTTGGCGCAGGCGGTCAACACGCCCGTAGCCGGGGAAGTCTTGTCTGTTCAACGCCTTGTCAGAGCTGCATTGTTCGTTGGCGGAGTGGGTTGGCGGAGGCTGCGGCGGGTCGTCGCGGACAATTTTTTGCCCGCGCCTGTCACATCCGCCGGGTGCCCCGGGTCAGGGGAGTGTCGAACCGAACAGCCATCGAATGGGGAGCACTCCAATGTCCGTCGCCCACACCGTCGTCACCGTCCTCGGCGCCCTCATGGTCGGCTTCTCGGCCTACTCCGTCTTCGCCGGCGCCGAGTACGTCGTGAAGCCCCTCGCCGACTACGGCGTTCCGCGCGCCTGGTGGACCTGGCTCGGCGTCGCCAAGGCGGCCGGCGCCCTCGGCCTGCTGGCCGGCCTCGTCGTCCCGGCCGTCGGCTACGCGGCCGCGGTCGGCGTGGTCCTCTACTTCCTCGGCGCCGTCATCACCGTCGTCCGCGCCCGCGCCTACGCCCACGTCCCCTTCCCCCTCGTCTACCTGGCCCCCGCCGCTGCCTCCCTCGCCCTCGGCCTCGCGTCCTGAGGCCGGGCCCCGGCCTCCGCGGCCTTCGAATCCCCGGTGCGCGTGGGGGCGGACGTGGGGGCGTGCGGGGCGCGGGAGAGCGCTCGGCCGGGTGGGTGATATCGCGTGAAGGCGGCGAGTCATTTCATATGACTGTTTCTGTTGTGCCGGTGCAGCGAACTGACGGCGGGTCA
The DNA here is from genome assembly GCF_042801945.1 of Kitasatospora sp. NPDC057542. Classification (NCBI taxonomy): domain Bacteria; kingdom Bacillati; phylum Actinomycetota; class Actinomycetes; order Kitasatosporales; family Streptomycetaceae; genus Kitasatospora; species Kitasatospora sp. NPDC057542. The sequence continues at coordinate 19,285 of NZ_JBHVFE010000060.1, read as the reverse complement.
TTCTTGGTCCAATCGACGCGTCCAGAAAGGCTCGCCCGCCGTGACCCAGCCGTTCGAACTGCCGTCCTTCTACGTGCCGCACCCGGCGCGGCTCAACCCCCATCTGGACGAGGCGCGAGCCCATTCCACCGCCTGGGCCCGGGAGATGGGGATGCTGGAGGGTTCCGGAATCTGGGATCAGGCCGACCTGGAGGCCCACGACTACGGCCTGCTCTGCGCGTACACCCATCCCGACGCATCCGCCGAGGCACTGTCACTGGTCACCGACTGGTACGTGTGGGTCTTCTTCTTCGACGACCACTTCCTCGACATGTACAAGCGCACCAACGACCGCGAGGCGGGCAAGGCCCACCTCGACCGGCTGCCGCTGTTCATGCCGGCCGACCCGGCCGCCGAGCTGCCCGAGCCGGAGAACCCGGTCGAGGCGGGCCTGGCCGACCTGTGGCGGCGCACCGTGCCGGCGATGGGCGAGGACTGGCGGGTCCGCTTCGCCGAGAGCACCCGGAACCTGCTCAACGAGTCGCTCTGGGAGCTCGCGAACATCAACGAGGGCCGGGTGGCCAACCCGGTCGAGTACATCGAGATGCGCCGCAAGGTCGGCGGCGCGCCCTGGTCCGCGCAGTTGGTCGAGTACGCCGCCGGTGCCGAGGTGCCCAAGGAGGTGTCGGGTTCGCGGGCGCTGCGGGTGCTGATGGACGCCTTCTCCGACGGGGTGCACCTGCGCAACGACATCTTCTCGTACCAGCGGGAAGTGGAGGACGAGGGCGAGCTGAGCAACGGGATCCTGGTGCTGGAGCGGTTCCTGGAGTGCTCCACCCAGGAGGCCGCCGAGGCGGTCAACGACCTGCTCACCTCGCGGCTCCAGCAGTTCGAGAACACCGTGTTCACCGAACTGCCGGTGCTGTTCGCGGAGACCGGGCTCGACCCGGCGGGCCGCGCCCGGGTGATGGCGTACGTCAAGGGCCTCCAGGACTGGCAGTCCGGCGGGCACGAGTGGCACCTGCGCTCCAGCCGGTACATGAACGGCGGTGGGGCGGCGGCGGGTTCGGGCGGTTCCGGCGGAGCGGTGGTACCCGGCTCGGGCGGCGCTCCGGCGGGGCTGCCGGGCGGGTCCGGGGGCGGTAACTGGTGGGACCAGTACGCGATCGGCGGCATCGGCACCTCGGCGCTGGACATCCTGCGCAGCACGGCCGCGGGGGCCCCGGCGGCCTCGGCGGAGAAGGGCGTGGCGTCGGCGGCCGGGGGCGCTGCGGGCCCGGCGGGGCGGAGGGCGCGGTCGTACAGCCACGTGCCGTACCAGGCCGTCGGGCCCTCCCTGCTGCCCGAGTTCAAGCTGCCGTACGAGCTCCGGCTGAGCCCCCACCTGGACGGCGCCCGGGAGCGCGTGGTCGAGTGGGCGGAGCGGATGGGACTGCTGGCGGTGGAACCGGGCGTTCCCGCGTCCGGCATCTGGGACGCCGAGTCGACGCGCGACTACGACCTCCCGCTCTGCGCGGCCGGCATCCACCCGGACGCCACGGCCGACCGACTCGACATCGCGTCGGCGTGGCTGCTCTGGGGCACCTGGGCCGACGACTACTACCCCCGGGCCTTCGGGCACACCCGTGACCTGGGCGGCGCCAAGGCCGCCAACGCACGGCTGTCGCTGTTCATGCCGGTGGACGGCACCCCCGCACCGGAACCCGTCAACGCGCTGGAGCGCGGCCTCGCCGACATCTGGGAGCGCACCGCCGGCCCGATGGCCGTCGAGGCCCGGGCCCGGTTCCGGGTGGCGGTCGAGGCGATGCTGGACAGCTGGATCTGGGAGCTGGCCAACCAGATCCAGAACCGGATTCCGGACCCGGTGGACTACCTGGAGATGCGCCGCTCCACCTTCGGCTCCGAGCTCACCACGAGCCTCTCCCGACTCGGCCACGGGGACACCGTGCCGCAGGAGGTGTACGACCACGGCTCGATGCGCGCGCTGGAGAACTCCGCGATGGACTACGCGTGCATGATGAACGACCTCTTCTCGTACCAGAAGGAGGTCGAGTACGAGGGCGAGCTGCACAACGCCGTCCTGGTGGTGCAGAACTTCTTCAACTGCGACTACGAGTCGGCGGTCCGGATCGTCGACGACCTGATGCACTCGCGGCTGGGCCAGTTCCGGCACGTCGCACAGAAGGAACTCCCGGTCATGTACGAGGACTTCGGGCTGGAACAGGAGGCCAGGGAGCTGCTCGACGGGTACGTGGGAGAACTGGAGAACTGGCTCGCGGGCATCCTGAGCTGGCACGAGGGCTGTCTTCGGTACGGGACGGCCGACCTGGAACGGCACTTCGGCGCGGGACGGGACCTGGCGGTGGCCTCGCAGGCCCGGCGGACGGCCGCCGCGGCCGCCGACGAGGCTCCGACGGCTCCCACCGTGCCGGTCGTCCCGACGGTGCCGGTGCCCGCGGTGCCGCCGTTGCCCGTCCCCGGCCCCGAGCGGGCCCCGGAGCCCTCGGCGGCCGTCCTGACCGGTGTGCTGCCGCTCGGCCCGACCGGCCTGGGCACGGCCTCGCTGCGGCTGCCGCCGGGCGGGACGGTGCCGCGGCAGTGAGCCGCTGACGGAGTGCCCCCGCGCGGGTCCGTCCCGCTCCATCCCGCGCGGGGGCGCCGCGTCGTGGCTAGGCTGGCGAGCCGGGGACCGTCGTGCGCCCTCCGGCGCGCGCACTTCGCCACACACGAGGGCAGAGAGATGGCTGCGCTACCTGAGGGCACACCCTGTTGGGCCGACGCGATGTTCACCGATCTGGAGGGCGCGAAGGCCTTCTACGGCGACGTGCTGGGCTGGACCTTCGGTGAGAGTTCGTCGGAGTTCGGCAACTACACCCGGGCGTACTCGGACGGCAGGGCGGTCGCCGCGATCGTGCCGCCGATGCCCGGCGTGGAGGCCCAGTCCGCCTGGTGCCTGTACCTGGCCTCGCCGGACGCCGCCGCCACTGCGGCGCGGATCCGCGCCAACGGCGGTGAGGTGCTCATGGGGCCGACGCAGATCGGTGACTTCGGCACGATGGTGATCGCCAGGGACCCGGCCGGCGTGGTGTTCGGCGTCTGGCAGGCAGGCCGGTACGAGGGCTTCGAGCAGCAGGGCGAGCCCGGCGCGTACAGCTGGGCCGAACTGGTGACCCGCGAGCCCGCGAAGGCCGACGCCTTCTTCCCCGCGGTCTTCCCGTACGGCGTGACGAGGATGGACTCCGAGGAGTTCGACTACCGGATGTTCCGGGTCGGCGACCGGCCGGTGCTGGGCCGGATGGGAGCGGAGGGCGTCCTGCCGCCCGAGGCGCCCTCGTACATCAGCGTCTACTTCGCGGTGGACGACACCGACGCGGCGATCGGGCGGCTGACGGCGCGCGGCGGCACGGTGTACTTCGGGCCGATGGACAGCCCGTTCGGCCGGTTCGCGGCGGTCGGCGACCCGCAGGGCGCGGCCTTCGGGCTGATCGACCTCGGACGGACGGTCGGCGAGCAGCCGAAGACGGTGGACGTCTCATGACACGGCGGGCGGCAGACCGGCCGACCCGGAAGGCGGGGGAAGTGGCCCATGGGTGAGCGCGAGGAACTCGTCGAGACGCTCGACAAGCACCGCGGACTGCTGCGGCACACCGTCCGGGACCTCACCGACGAGCAGGCGGCCCGGCGCACCACGGTCAGCGAGCTGAGCCTCGGCGGCCTGATCAAGCACGTGGCGGCGGCCGAGGCACGCTGGGGGCGGTTCATGACCGGCGGCGCCGAGGCGATGCGGGGCCGGGACGGGCAGCACGGCCCCGACAACGCGGACGCCTGGGCGGCCCAGTTCCGGATGGTGGAGGGCGACACCCTGGCCGGGCTGCTCGCCGAGTACGAGCGGGTGGCCCGTGGGACGGACGAGCTGGTCCGGACCCTGCCCGACCTCGACCTCGCCCATGAGCTGCCGTCCGCGCCCTGGTTCCCGCCGGGTACGGCCTGGTCGGTCCGGCGGGTGCTGCTGCACCTGATCGCCGAGACCGCGCAGCACGCCGGGCACGCCGACATCGTCCGGGAGTCGCTGGACGGGGCGAAGTCGATGGGCTGAGCGGCGCCGACGATGGCCGGAGCGCCGTCAGGGCAGCTCCACGCCGAGGAGTTCGCGCAGCACCCGACTGCCGTCCGGGGTGACCCGAAGGGCCCGTCCGGAGCCGATCCGCTCCACCCAGGCGCGGTCCAGGGCGGCCCGGCAGAGTGCCGCGCCCAGCGCCCCGCCCAGGTGGTTGCGGCGCTCCGTCCAGTCCAGGCAGCTGCGCACCACCGGGCGCCCGCCCCGGCGGCCCGCGCGCGGCGGCAGCTCGATCGCCTGCGCGGCCAGCCAGTCCCGCCCGAGCCCGGTGACGGCCAGCCCGCCCTCCTCGGTGACCAGGCCGCGGGCGAGCAGCGCGTCGGACACGGCCACGCCGAGGCGCCCGGCCAGGTGGTCGTAGCAGGTGCGGGCGCGGGCCTCGGCGCTCAGCCGGGTGGCCTCGCCCAGGTTGCGGGGCGCGGTGGCGGGGCCGGACTCGGCGAAGGCGGTGAGGTCCTCGATCAGCGTGGCCACCGCGGGCGTGGCCAGTCGGACGTACCGGTGCCGGCCCTGCCGCTCCTCGGCCAGCAGCCCGCCCGCGATCAGCCGGGACAGGTGCTCGCTGGCCGTGGACGGCGCGACGCGCGCGTGCCGGGCCAGCTCACCGGCGGTCCAGGCGCGGCCGTCGAGCAGCGCGGTGCAGATGGCGGCGCGGGTGGGGTCGGCGAGCAGGGCGGCGAAGGCGGCGAGCGTCATGCCTCCATGGTCGGGGCGCGGGGGCGTGTCCGTGAGCGCACGGAGGGCCGCGTTCGGGGGCCGGGTCGCGTCCGGGGACGGGGCCGCGTACGGGGGGCGGGGCGGTCGAAGCGGCGGAGCCGCGTGGGGGAGCGGAGCCGGGGACATGCCTCCAGGGTCGCCCCGGCACGGTTCGGCCGGCGCCGAAACGACCCGGGGCCACGATGACGGCATGAGCGAAACCACGGTGGCCTCCGACCCCGCGACCACGACCTTCTCCCGCTACGACGACGTCACGGCGGCCCTGGCCGACCCGGCGCTGGTCCCGCCGCCCGCCGCGCCCGGCGCCACCCCCGGCACGGTGGCCTGGCTGCGGTCCGCCGTCGCCCGGTTCAGCTCGGGCGAGCCGCACGCCCGGCGCCGGGCGCTGGTGCTGGCCGACCTGGAGCGGTTGGACCCGGCCCGGCTGCGGGTGGCCGCGGCCGGCGGCTTCGAGCCAGACGTCCGGCTGCGGGTGGTCCGGGTGCTCGCGGCGGAGCTGGGCCTGGCCGACCCGGAGGCCGTGGCGCGGGACGTCGCGACGGTGGCCCGGGCGTACTTCGCCGACACGCCGGACGACCCGGCGGCGGACGCGGCGGTGGCCCGGCTGCTGCCCGCGATGGGGGACCGGGACGAGGAGACGGCCGCGAACCGGATCGGCCTGCTCGTCCAGGCCTGCGACGCCACCGCCGCGCTGGTCGAGGGCGCCCGCCGGCACGAGGACGGGCCGGCCGGGGTGCTGCGCACGGACCCGCCGCTCAAGGCGATGCGCCGGCTCGCGGCCCGGGCGACCGAGGTCGGCGGGGTCGCGGTACCGACCGGGACGCAGGTCCTGCTCGACATCGCGGCCGCCCAGGCCGGGGCACCGGAGGGCGTCGCGCTCACCTTCGGCGCCCCGCCCCGGAGTTGCCCGGGACGTTCGCAGGCCATGGTCATCGCCGAGGGCATCCTGTACGGCGCCTCCGATCCGGCGGACACCGGGACACCGCCGGCGCCGGACCTCGACAAGACCGAACTCGCCGCCCTGGTACCGGAGATGGTCGACCACGTGCTCACGCTGGCGGCCGGCTGGACGGCCTGGGACGGCCGCCCGATCGTCAACGCCGACGGCCGAACCTACGCTCCGCACAAGGTGGTTCGCCGCATCACCGACCATCTCCTGGACCACCTGGCCGAGTTGGACGCCCGACTGGCCGGCGAGCCGACCGAGCCCGACCACTGGCACGCCTCCAACGTCACCACCCCGGCCGACCTCGCCCCGTTCACCACCGCCGACCTGGACGAGGCCCGCAGCCGGCTGACCCGGCTGGCCGGGATCTGGTCCCGGCGGGTCGCCGCGCTTCCGGACGGGCGACTGGACGACTCGCCGGGGGCGGGCTGGAGCTTCCGGCAGATCGTCTGCCACGTCTCCGGGGCCGGGTACTACTACGCGGACTCGGTCGGGAGCCTGGCGGGCGCGGCCGGCTGCCCGGCGGACGCGACCGGAAACCTCACGAACGAGCCGATGGAGACGACCCGATGACCCCCTTCGCCGCCCTGCACCACCGGCCCGGCCGCCCGCTGCTGCTCCCCAACGCCTGGGACCACGCCTCGGCCGTCGCCCTCGCCGCCCAGGGTCACCCCGCGATCGGCACCACCAGCCTGGGTGTGGCAGCCGTCGCCGGGCTGCCCGACGGCGCCGCCGCCACCCGCGCGGAGACCGTACGGCTGGCGCGCCGGCTCGGGCGTGGCGGCTTCCTGCTCAGCGTCGACGCGGAGTCCGGGTTCAGCGACGACCCGGACGAAGTCGCCGAGCTGGCCGTGGAGTTGGCGAAGGCGGGAGCGGTCGGCATCAACCTGGAGGACGGCCGGGCGGACGGCACGCCGACCCCGTCCGCCCGTCACGCCGCGAAGATCGCGGCGGTGAAGGCGGCCGTGCCGGAGCTGTTCGTGAACGCCCGCACCGACACCTACTGGTGCGGCCGGGGCGCCCCCGAGGCGGAGACGCTCCGGCGCCTGGATGCCTACCAGCGGGCGGGCGCGGACGGGGTGTTCGTCCCCGGGTTGACCGATCCGGCGGCCATCGGCCGGCTGGTCGGCGTGCTCGCCGTCCCGCTCAACATCCTCTGGACGCCGACCGGCCCGGGCCTCGCCGAGCTGGCCGGGCTCGGGGTGGCCCGGGTCAGCCTGGGCTCGCTGCTGTACCGCGCGGCCCTGGCGGCGGGGGTGGCCACGGCGGCGGCCGTCGCGGCGGGCGAGCCGGTCGGCCCGGTGCCCGGGTACGCGGAAGTGCAGGCGCTCAGCGGGGGCTGAGCACGTCCCGGGTGGGCCGACCGTCCGGGCTCAGCCCTCGCGGCGGGCGGCCCGGGACGCCTCGATCCCGTCCAGGATGACGTTGACGCCACGGGCGAAGCTGCTGTCCCGGCCCGCGGCGACCTCGTCCGGAACCTCGGTGGTGTACAGCCGGTGCAGCAGCGGGAACTCCTTGGTGGCCTCGATGACGGTGGGCAGGAGCTGGTTCATCCACTCCTGCTCGTCCTGGCCGCTGCGGGCCAGCGAGGTCACCCAGGAGGCCTCCACGCAGGCGGTTCCGATGGTGTAGCCCATGACCGCGCTCATCGCGTCGTTCGCCTCGCCGATCTCGAAGCCGGCCGTGTTCATCACGGCCAGCTGGGCCTCGGAGAGCCGCATCCAGTTGGGGCCGAGGTAGATCATCCCGACGTCGCCGATCACGGACACCATCCAGGGGTGGCGCATGACGGCCGCGCGCACGCTCTCGGCGCACTCCATGACCTTCGCGCGCCAGACCTCCGGGTCCTCGGAGCCCTCGGCCTCGGTCAGCGGGAGGGCGCCGAAGACCTGGTCGACGACCAGGGCGAGCAGCTCGTCCTTGTTGGCGACGTGGGTGTAGAGCGAGGTCGCGCCGGCGTTCAGCCGGGCGGCGAGCTTGCGCATGCTCAGCGCCTCGATGCCGTCGGAGTCCAACAGCGCGAAGGCCTCGGCGACGATCTGCTCGCGGCTGAGGGTGGGCTGCTCCCGCCGTCGCTGGGGCCGGTTCCACAGCGTCGGGATGCCCGGGGTCGTACCGTCCTCTGATTTGGCCGCCATCGGGCCCTCCTCACCAATCGTCCGGACCCGGTCCGGTCCGGCGCAGCTCGCCACACGGATGCGAACAGTGTACGGCGCCACGAACAGCGTGCGGAGGTCGAACGGCGTACGGCGTTGCGAACAGTGTGCGGCATCCGTACAGTGTTCGGAGCGGCGCACACCGTACCCCCTGGGGACGGAGGGCGGTGTGCCCGCGACGACTTCCGCGCGGCCACAGCCCGCGTCCGATCCGAAGCTCGAAGGGGGAAACGCCGTGGAACGTCATCCGCAGCGCTGGCTCATTCTGGTCGTGCTCTGTCTCAGCAGCCTGGTGCTGGTGATCGACAACATGGTGCTCACGGTGTCCGTCCCGCCGATCGCGGAGGACCTCAAGGCCGGGGCGCAGGACATCCAGTGGATCATCGACTCGTACATCCTGGTCTTCGCCGGCCTGCTGCTCACCTCGGGCAGCCTCTCCGACCGCTTCGGACGACGGAAGGTGATGGTCGTCGGACTGGCGCTGTTCGGCGCCGCCTCGCTGGTCGCGGCGTACGCCGGAAGCCCCGGTGAGCTGATAGCCGGGCGCGTCCTGATGGGCGTCGGCGGCGCGCTGGTCATGCCGAGCACGCTCTCCATCCTGATCACCGTCTTCGACGACGAGGAGCGCCCGAAGGCGATCGCCGCCTGGACCGCGGTGGCCATGATCGGCCTGGTCGGCGGTCCGGTGCTGGGCGGCGCGCTGATCGCGCACTTCTGGTGGGGCGCGGTCTTCCTGCTCAACGTGCCGGTCGCGGCGGTCGCCATCGTCGCCGCGATGGTGCTGATGCCCGAGTCCAAGGGGCCGTGGCGGCGTCCCGACCTGCCGGGCATGGTGCTGTCGATGATCGGCATGACGGCGCTGGTCTGGTCGATCATCGTGCTGCCCCGGGACGGCTTCACCAGCGTGAGCACCCTCGGCGCGCTCCTCCTCGCGGTGGCCGCACTGGCCGGCTTCGCCGTCCGGCAGGTCCGCACCGACTCGCCGATGGTCCCGCTCAACCTGTTCCGCAACCGGGTCTTCACCGGCGCCAGCTTCTCGCTCGTCCTGCTGACCTTCGCCACCGGCGGGCTGATGCTGGTCCTCACCCAGCACCTCCAGTTCGTGCTGGAGTTCTCGCCCACCGACACCGGACTCGCCTTCATCCCGCTGGCCATCGCCTCGCTGGTGTTCAACGCGCTGGGTGCGGTGCTCGGCAAGAAGGTCCCGGCGCGGGTGCTCACCTCGATCGGCATGCTGATCATCACGGGCGGCTTCGGGCTGCTGGCCACCCTGTCGGTCGGCGACGGCTTCACCAAGGTCGGCCTGGCCATGCTGGTGCTCGGCATCGGCTCCGGCCTCGGCATGCCGGCCGCCGCCAACGCGCTGATGGGTGCCATCCCCAGCGAGCACGCCGGCGTCGGCTCGGCGCTCAACGACACCATCCAGCAGTCCGGCGCGGCGCTCGGCGTGGCCATCCTCGGCACCGTGCTCTCCAGCACCTACACCGGCGCGATGCCCGACGCCGCCCCCGAGGCCGCCCGCCACGACATCACCGGCGCGCTCGCGGTGGCCCGCTCCACCGGGGACGGCGGACTGGTCTCGGCCGCCCGGGAGGCGTTCAACACCGCCACCTCCACCACCTTCACGGTGGGCGGCATCGCGGTCGTCGCGGCCGCGGTGCTCACCCTGGTGCTGATGCGCGACGGCCGGAAGACTGCCGGTGCGGGGGGCGACGCTCCGGTGGCGCCGGAGGCCGAGCCGGTCGCCTGAGCCCCCGCCCGTCCGGTCCGACGTCTCTGACACCCCCGTTGGCCCCGGTTGCCTGGTGCAGCCGGGCCAACGGCGTTCGCGCGCCCCCGTCCCGCGGCGCGTAGCCTCGCGTCATGGAATCGTCCTCGCCGTACCTGGAGCGCGCGTCCCGGCTGCCCGGTGCGGTCGTGTGGACGAAGCAGGCCCTCGGGCGTACGGACGCCGCCCAGGCCGGGCCCGTTCTGCCCGACGGCTGCATGGACCTGCTGTGGACACAGGGGCGGCTCCTGGTCGCCGGACCGGACACCCGCGCCTTCCGCCCCGGCCCCGGGCTGCGCGGCCCGTGGGCCGGCGTACGCTTCCGGCCCGGCGCCGCCCCCGCGTTGCTCGGCGTACCCGCACACGAACTACGGGACCGCCGGGTCGAGTTGGCCGACCTGCGGCCCGCCGCCGAAGTCAGGCTCCTGACCGAACGCATCGACGCGGCCCCCGACCCGGCCGCCGCACTGGAGGCCCTGGCCCTGCGCCTGGCGGCCGAGGCCCGGCCCGAGGACCCGCTGATCCGCTCGGTGGCCGCCTCGCTCGCCGCCGGACGGTCCGTCGCCGCGACGGCCGCGACGGTCGGCCTCGGCGCGCGCCAACTCCACCGCCGCTCACTGGCCGCCTTCGGCTACGGCCCCAAGACCCTCGCCCGGATCCTGCGCATGCAGCGCGCCCTGGCGCTCGCCCGCTCCGGCGTCCCGCCGGCCGAGACGGCGGCCCTGGCCGGCTATGCGGACCAGGCCCACCTGGCCCGCGACGTACGGCAGTTGGCGGGCATGCCGATGACGGCGCTGCTGCTCGGCCAGGTCCTCTACAGGGGCGCGAGCAGGTCCACCCCGTTGCCGTCCGGATCGTGCACCACGGCGTAGCGCTGCCCCCAGAAGGCGTCCCAGGGCTTCAACTCCCCGTGGTACCCGGCGCCGGTCAGCTCCTCGTACAGCGCGTCCACCTGCGCGGGGCTCGCGCAGCGGAACGCCAGCGCGGCCCGCGTGCCGCGGCTCGGCGGCTGCCAGGAGGGGTGGAACGACCGGATGGTGGCCTCGGTGTCGAGCACCAGGAGCGGCCCGCCCGGCAACTCGGCCTCGACGTGCGCCTCACCCTCGGCCCCCTCGGCGAACCCCACCCCCAACCGCCGGTAGAAGGCGACCGAGGCGGCCATGTCCGAAACGGCCAGCCCGACGAAGGCGAACTGCGGTGCAGGTGTGCTGTTCATGCCCGCCACGCTAGGCGGCACCGGGACGTCTGGTCTTGAACGAATCGGACACCGGCGGATCAGTCGACGCCGAGGCGCCTGCACCAGTTCGGGGGCAGCTGGGGGCGCAGGAAGACGACCCCCTGCTGGGTGCCGACGGCCAGGTCGAGGCACGGGCTCCCGGGAAGGGCGGTGAGCGAGGTGACGAGGGCGGGCAGCGGGGCGGACCACACCTTCTCGCAGCTGGGCAGGTGGCACAGGGCCACACCGTGCTCGTCGCTCACGGCCACCAGAGTACGGCGGACTTGCCGGAGCCCGGATCGGCGGTCACCACGAGGATGCCGGGGCCCTCCTCTCCGGCGAGGTGGTCACGTCCCCTCCGGAGGGCGCGTTCCCGCCCGGTGAAGTACGACCCGGAGTCGTAGACCTGTTCGACGCCGCGCCCCCGCGGTTCGAAGTGCGAGGCGAGGTCGGCGGAACCCGCGTCGGTGCACCCTTCCCCGGTGACCTCGGCCTGCGGGTCGAACAGCGGGTTCGGGAAGAACGGCGGCGGCTCCGACTGGTCCACGGACGAGCAGGCGGCCCGCTGCCTGAGCCCGGAGGCCACGAAGGACTGGTTGACCCGGTCGGCGATGGTGCCCGGGGACAGGTGGCGCTGCGATGCTCCGTCACCCTGGCGGTAGGCCTTGGCGAGTTCGGAGACGAAGGCGCCGTCCACGGCGGTGTCGCGATGGCGCGCGGAGGCCAGCAGCCAGGTGCCCGAGCCGAGTTCGTCACCGCGTCCCCGCCCGGCCACGACGGTGTCGGTCACCGCGCCGAGCCCGGCCCCGGCCGCCGCGGCGTGGCAGGCGTCGATGACGAACAGCACGTTGCGCAGGGGGGATTCGGCGACGACCTCGGCCAGGTTGGGGAGGGACAGCCAGGAGCGGGGCCGGCCGTGGGTGCTGTCCGCACACGCCAGCCGGTACTGGTTGGTGGCGGACCGGGAGCCGTGTCCGGCGTAGTACACGACGAGTACGTCATCGGCGGTGAGCCCGGGGCTCTGGCACCAATCGGACAGGGCGTCCTCGAAGTCCGCCGATGCGGGATCGTGGGAGACGGAGGCCAGCACCCGCTGGTACCCCATCGACGCGAAGAGCCCGACAACTCCGTCGACGTCCTGGTGCACCAGAGGCAGCTCCGGCTCCTCCACGTAGTGGCGAGTGCCCGCCGCGATGAGGTAGCGCATCAGCGCACCTCCGACGCGGCGCACCGGGCCGAGTCCTCGCCCGGGTGCCGCCCGCTCACCCCGTGCACACAGACGACCGCGCTCAATTCCCCTCCCGAGTGTGGGGGACAAGCCTACGACCGGACCGGGCCCCGGACTCCGACCGAACGGGGACCGGGGCCGGCGGCACGGCACCGGTGCCGGACGGGGGCGAAGTCGCCGGCAGGTGTGGTTCCGGGCTGCGCCCGCAGGCGGCCCGGTTCGGCGGAGGTCGCGAGCACGGCGGAGGTCGCGAGCACGGCGAAGGCCCGGGCCGCGTGATGCGGTCCGGGCCTTCGATCAAGGCGGGGGCACGAGCTTCGAACTCGTGAGGGGTTGCCCCCGGCACGCTCCCCGACACGCTCCCTGGGAGCGTCCGCCGAGGTTCGCATGTGTCCTGGCCTGCGCCGGAGTGAACCGCTTGCCGTGGTTGGGTACCGCCGAACGGCAGGTCGCGAACCCCGGGCACAGGTCGGTGCTCAGCCGCCGCCGTAGGTGCTCTGGGTGACGGCGAAGACGTTGCGTCCGCCCGTGGTTTCCTGCAGCGACCACAGCAGGTCGGGGTCGGTGGCGTCCTCCCAGTAGGAGAGGCTCTCGCCGCCGCCCACCCAGGCGAAGGTGGACGGGCCTGCGGTCGGGGTCCAGTAGTAGAGCTTCTTCTGCCCCGAGGAGTTGAACCACCACCGGCCGTTGTGGGAAGCCACGCCGTTGAGGTTGTACCAGGGCAGTTGGAGGGCCTGACTGGCGGTCGTCGTCGCGGCGAACGTCGTCGCCCCGGGTGCGAACGGGAAGCGGACGGCCCTCGGCGGGCGGTTGGGGTAGCTGGTGCAGCCCGACTGGCAGGTGTACTCCGTCATCACGGCCGACCTGCTGACCCGGTCGAGGGAGATCGACGACCACACCAGGGCGTTGCCGGACGTCGTCTGCGACGTGACCGTGCCGATCTGGGGCAGCACGTAGGCGTAGTTGTGGGCGTAGTAGACGGTGTCGGACTGACGGCCGATCTGGTCGGCAGTGCCGCCGGTGTCGGTGTTGAGGATCTTGCGCATGTCGAAGACGCGCATGCCGCGCCCGGTGTCGGCGACGTAGAGGTAGTCGCCGTACCAGGAGACGCCGCCGGCGTGGATCGGGATGTCCTTGAAGTCCGGCGCCGCCGCGGTGCCGGTCGGCTCCACCAGGAGGATCTTGCGGTAGGTGTTGGGGTAGGTGGCGTCCCAGTCGACCAGGGTGATCCGACTGCGCTGCTGGGCGCCGTCGCAGCCGTCCTTGGTGTACCAGCTCACCAGCACGAGCTGATGGCCGTCGTAGTTGCCGCTGTTCGCGGTCCCCACGGCGTCCCGGCTCGTCGTGATTCCCTGCGGGAAGCTCTGGCAGTCGGAGTTGTCGCCGTCGTCGAACCGGAAGCCGGTGGACAGTCCGCCGACGGAGAACGACGCGGGGAGCGCCTGCCGGGTGTGGTTCGCGTTCTCCATCACCGTGTGCACGGCAGAGGTCCCCAGTGCCGTGACGAGGGCCGAGTCGAGCGTGTCGAACTTGTGGTAGTCCGCGGTGAGGGTGTACTCGGACGCGGGCAGGTCCGTCGGTGCCGCAGCGGCCGCCGCCGGCGATGCGCCGACGAGCGCGCCGGTGATGAGCAGGCCGGCTGCGAGTAGTGTTCGTGCCGCGGTTCTGACGTGACGGATGATCAAGACGAGCCACCTCCACGTGAACGGATCAACGGTCACTCACGCTAGGGGCGTTTTGAGCATGTCCGCAACACCCCGGGGGAGCCGGAGCGGGTCCCGAAGCCGCCGCCGGTGCCGGTGGGAGCCGACGCGGCGCCCACTCCTCCGTGCCGGCCCCTTCTGGGGCGCGGCCGCTTGCCGTCGGCCGCGCAGGGTGCGGTCGAGAGGGCCGAACAGTGCGGCCCAGTGGCGTTCCGTCGCCTCGGAGCCGAACTCGGAGGTGTCGGACTGCGGGCAGCCGCGGCCCGCCCCCCGGTGGACCTCGCAGCGGTGGGCGACGCCGGCCCGGCGTCTGCGTTGCCGCCACCGAGCAGGAACTCGGCTCCGATCGGCGCGGTGGTCGCGTGCCGGCCGTTCGGGCGGGGCGTAACGCGCCCCCGTCGGGCGTAATGGGAGGGCCGGTCCGGTGAACCGCACCGGAGTGTCGGGGTCGATCGTGCCCGTGGCGGTGGCACGGGACGGGGAGGATACGGCGGTGAGCAGCGAGCGCCCACTGGATCGGGCTGAGGGTTTTGGCGAACGCCTGCTTGGCGCGCTGCTCGATCAGGCCCACGAGCTGCCGCTCCACCTGATCGCTCCGCTGATCGCCGACGCGGTGACGACGGTCGGCGGCCGTGATCCGGCGCTCCTGCTGCAGGACTACGGCCAGCTGGTGCTGGTACCGCTGCCGGGTCGGGGGCTGACCGCCGGGGAGCCGGTGCCGATCGACGGGTTCCCCGCGGGTGCGGCCTTTCTGCGGGGTCTCCCCGTCGAGGTGTCACAGGCCGGCGGGGTGCGGGTCTACCTGCCCTTGCTGGACGGCGGCGACGAGGTCGGGGTGCTGGCTCTCACGCTCGACACCGTCGATGAGGACGACCGGCGGCTGCTGCGGCGCTTCGCCACCCTGGTCGCTGATCTGCTGGTCACCAGGACCGGCTACACCGACCGGATCTTCCAGGCCCGGCGCACGGAACCGATGAGCGTTGCCGCGGAGATCCAGTGGTCGCTGCTGCCTCCGCTGTCGATGACCGTTCCCCGGGTCGCCGTGGCGGGCATCCTCGAACCGGCTTACCAGGTGGCCGGCGACAGCTTCGACTACGCGCTCAACGACGACGTCCTGCACGTGGCCACGATCGACGCCATGGGTCACGGGCTGGACGCCGCCACCATGGCGACCGTCGCCATCGGCGCGTACCGGCACGCCCGGCGCGCCGACATCGGACTGGCGGAGATCTACGCGTTCATGGACCGGGCCATCGCCGAGCAGTTCGGGCCAGACCACTTCGTCACCGCGCAGATGATGCGCCTGGACACCGTGACCGGCCACCTGCAGTGGGTCAATGCGGGACATCCTCAGCCGCTGCTGATCCGCGACCACGTCGTCGTCGAACGGCTGGAGAGCGCCACCACCCTGCCGGTGGGGTTCGGCGGCGAGAAGCCGGTGATCAGCGAGCGGGCGCTGCGGCACGGCGACCGGGTCCTGTGCTTCACGGACGGACTGGTCGAGGAGCGCGAGGCCGGCGGCGAGCAGTTCGGGGAGGAACAACTCATCGACTGGGTCGACCGCGTCGAGCGGTCGCAGGACGGGGTCAGGGCCGTGGTGCGCGCGCTCTCCCACGTCCTGAAGGAGAAGCGGGGCGGGCGCACGAGCGACGACGCCACCCTGTTCCTGATCGAGTGGCGCTGAGACGCCCGCCGCCGCTGGACCGGTCCGGCAAGGTGCGGAGTACGGTGGGAACACCGGGGCGTCCGAAGCCGCAGTCCGGCGGGTCGCCCGGCGTCAGCGGGCCGGACTTGCGCCCGCGGATAGGTGGCGAGCCATGTCGGACGAGACCGGCGCCTCCCACCCGGGACTGCTGCCGGACCGGTTCCGGCAGGTGGCGAAGCCGGGGACGGTCGTGTTGCGCCTGGAGACCACACAGTCACGCGAGGGTGCGCTCGACGGCGCATGGTGGCCGCACTCACGGGACGTTGGCGCGGAACTGCCCAGTCTGCTCCATGCGTTGACCGAACACCTCGGCCCGATCGCGAGCGTCGGACTGGACACGGACGCCTGGGACGACGTTCCGGCCCGGCTGATGGTCGACGGCCGGTCGGTGCACATCGACCGCTATCCGGTCGGCGACGACACGGTGATCATCACACGGGGCGACCGCGACCACTTCAGCCTGCTCGTCGTCCCCCCGCAGGCGAGCCGGGATGCGGCGCTGGCCGCGATGGCACGCGCGATCGAGGCCGGCGGAACCGACTCGGCACAGCAGATCCTCATCGCCACCGGCATCGGCTCCGAGCCGCCGGCGGAAGCGACCTGAGAGGACCGGCAGCGCGGGCTGGGCTGCTCGGGCAGACAGGAAGGCGGGACGCGGAGATGTCCGTCCACGTGAAACTCTCGGCCGAGGCCCGGGCACCGGCGGAGCCGTCCAAGGGGCCGTTGGACCTGCAGTACGAGGACAGCGCGGACGGCGTCACCTTCGAGTACGACCTGCATCCGAGCGGCGCGCCGCGCGTCCTGCGGGTCTTCGGGACACCTCGCACCGGGGTGGAGGCGGGCTTCGGCCCCGGAGCGTGGCTCCAGGTCGCGGGCACCTACCTGCGGAGCGGCTCCGAGTACTGACGGGGATCCGCTCCGGGCGAACCGCAGGCCGTCGGCGGCGGTTGCCCGGCTGCTCAGCGGTAGCCGGGCGGAGTCCACCGGTCGCGGTTGATCCGTCGTCACGCGAGTGACACACCCGGCCCTGCGGCCGTAGCGGGCGGCTCCCGTCCCGCCGACTACGCGGGTGCCGGCCAGGAGGCGGCCCGGCTGCGGGCGACATCCGCCCGCCTGCCGGCCTCACCGGCGCCGTCGGAGGGAGCTACGGCCGACGGCAGGAAGTCGGAACGCGACTGCGGCCCCTGCGCGTCGCCGCCCGTCGACGGCGGAGGGACGAGGGCGGCCGCTCAGACGCGCCCGTAGCGGACCGCCTGGTCGGCGAACTCCCGGGCCATCTCCTCGGAAACGGTCGGACGGGTGCGGTGGATGGCGTCGAGATAGTCCTGAGTGCTGGGCTGGGTCCGCTCCCCCGTGTCGAGCGTGTGCTCGAACGTGCTCTGGGCGACCGCCATGGCGACCTGCCTGATGTCGGCGGGAGTGAAGCCCTCGCTGGCTTCGGCGAGGACCGCCGTGTCGGCGGCGGTACCCGTTTTCGCCGTGTAGCCGGCCCACAGCGCGTCGCGGGCCGCGGAGTCGGGTGGCCCGACCGGCAGGACGTAGTCGAACCGGCCGTGGCGCAGGAACGCCGGGTCCAGTGCGGCCACCGAGTTGGTGGCGCAGACGAGGAGCCGGCCGTCGCGGTCACGGAACCGCACGATCGACTTGAGGAGTTCGCTGACCACGCCGACCGACGCGGGGGCGGCGATGCTGCGCGTACCGGCGACCTCTTCGACCTCGTCGATGAAGAGCAGCACATGGTCGAGCTGCGCCACCTCCTCGAAGCGGCGGCTGAGTCCGGTGGCCAGCCCGTCCTCGGAGGCGAGCCGGGAGGGGAAGATCTCGATGAACGGCCAGCCGAGCCGACCGGCCACGGCCTTGGCGAACGTGCTCTTGCCCGTACCCGGCGGGCCGAACAGCACGACCGCGCGGGGTGGCTCCACTCCGTGGGCGTCCGCCAGCTCGGGGTTCGCCAGGGGCAGCACCAGTCGCCGTTCGATGAGCCGCTTCTCGTCGGCCATGCCCGTGAGCCGCTCCCAGAGACGGGCTTCGGGCATGACCGCGCCCAGCATCGCCAGGACCGTCGCGCCCTGGGCGCTGACGGCCTCCGACTTCTCGAAGTACGTGAGCCCCCGGTGGGGGCGGAATCCGGAGTTGACCAGTGCGGTGGCGCCGGTCTCCTCATCGGGCAGCAGCGCCGCGACGATCCTGGCGCCGGCGTCCCGCAGACGATGCTCCAGCGCGGACAGCAGGGCGGTGCCCATGCCCAGGTTCCGCCAGGCGGGGTGCAGGGCGACGCGCAGCACCCATGCCCGGTCCCCGTCCACCCGGCCCACCGCCGCGCCCACGAGATGTCCGTCGGCCACCACGACGACGCTCGGATTCCGTGCCTGCAACGCGGCGACCACGTCGGAGAGGCGGAAGACGGCGGCGCGATCCGTGGTGGCACTCTCGGCATCGAGCCGGACCACCGCTTCGAGGTCGTCCGGTGTGAAGTCCCGAACATGCCATACAGCCATACGCCGCTCTCGAACGTCGCGCGCCCCCGACTTCCATCATCGGTCGACGCCGGTGCGGCCGCCCGCCTGGATGAGCGGCGATGACCGGTTCGCGCCGGGGCGGGAATCCGTGGCGGACGCCTCTACGACGCCCGCCTCACCGCCTCGACCGTCCCCCTCCTGTTCGGAGTGTCGGCGTGGACCGCCATGCCGAGGCGGTGCGGTTGACGACGCCGGGCTGCACGGCGGGAGCGCCGTGCAGCCCGGCGGAGAAAACTCGGCCGACGTTCGGCCCGCGGCTCGGCCCGTGGCGGTGCCGGACCGCTCAGCCGACCAGAAGTTCTGCCGCCGGGGTGTGGTTCCCGGTCGCCGAGGCGCCGGCCATCGCCGAGGCGGCCGTCGCCGGGTCGGTGCCGGGCGGTACCACCAGCAGCAGGAAGTGGTCCTGGAAGCCCCGGGTGACGCTGATCGTCGCGTCACTGCCGGCGAACCAGTTGATCCTGATCGTCAGGCCGTTCGCCGCGACGGACCGGGGCACGCCGTCCCAGGCCGTGGTGTCGAGGCCGACCCGGACGATGCGTCCGAAGTGGGCGCCGAGCGCGGTGATCAGGTCCGGCAGTTCGGCGAGGACGTGGTTCGAGCGGGGCCACCAGGCCCCGTCGAAGACGCCCTCCCGCGACATCGTCGGCTCCAGCTCCAGCCGCGGCAGCAGCGGGGTGTCGGGCACCGACCATGGCCCGGAAGAGGAAAAGGTGGGGAAAGGAATCGGCATCATGCGAAGCCGCCCGTCCGGTCCACGAGGGACCCATCACGACCCAGGGCGACGTCGGCGCTGATGCCGGTGTGCGGAATGTCCTCGGTTGTCTGCCTCCCAGGCTACTCCGCCGCGGTCTCCTCCGGGCCGCTCGCCACGGGAGTAGGGCGGCTGGTCACCCGCACCGGACTCCACCCGTTCCTGGCCCGCTCCTGGTGCACCGAGCGGACCACGATCAGCGCCACCTCGCACCAGCGCGGCCCGTTCGCCTGGCCGACTATGGGCCTGGCCCTGGCCGCGCTCGCGATGCGGATCAAGCACCTGGCGGTCCGGCCCGTCGTCGACGAGGACGGCTACATCCTCGGCGTGCTCACTGCGGACCGTGCCACTGGCCTGCTCGCCGTCGCGCCGACTCCGTGAAGCCGTCGGCGCTCCCCGCTGCCCGGTCAGAACCGGCCGGACCGACTGGGGCCAAAACTGAGACCACGACATGACGAAGGCCCGGACCGCCAAGCGGTC
>NZ_JBHVFE010000059.1:0-28956 GCF_042801945.1 Kitasatospora sp. NPDC057542 | reverse complement strand
GCGTCCATGGTACGGACGCCCGGCCGCCCGTTCGTTCCGGCCCCGAACGGTCACTCGAAGCGGGCCGCCAGCAGCATCAGGTCGTCGGTGGCCGTGGTCGCGGCGTCCGGGTCCGGGCAGACGGCCAGCAGGTGGGCGCAGAGGCGGTCCGGGTCGATCCGCACGTCGCGCGGGGCGTCGGCGGCGGCCCGGCGCAGGTTGGCCTGCCCGGCGTGCAGGGTCGGGCCGCAGCGGCGGGCCAGTCCTTCGGTGTAGAGCAGCAGGGTGTCGCCGCGCTCCGCGATGAACTCCACTCCGGGGGCCTCCCAGCAGGCCAGCATGCCGAGCGGGGCGGAGAGCGAGGTCTCCACGAACTCGGCGCCGTGCCGGCCGACCAGGACCGGCGGGCAGTGCCCGGCGCCGGCCAGGGTGATCCGGCGCTCCTCGGGCTCGACCCAGGCGTAGACGGCGGTGGCGGTGCGGCTCGGCTCGGTGGTCTTGAGCAGCAGCTCCAGGTCCCCCAGGACGGAGACCGGGTCCTCGCCCTCCAGCACCGCGTAGGCGCGCAGCGCGGACCGGACCCGGCCCATCGCGGCGGCCGCGCCGGGGGCGGAGCCCGGGCCCGCACCGGGGCCGTCGCCGGAGACGGAGCCGACGGTGAGGCCGATGGTGCCGTCCGGCAGCGGGATCGCGTCGTACCAGTCGCTGCCGCAGGAGCGCTCCAGCCCGGCCGGGACGAGCCGGGCGGCCAGCCGCAGTCCGGCGGCCTGGGGGAGCCGGTCCGGCAGCAGGCCGCGGCGCAGTGCCTCGGTGGTGCGCGCGATCCGGTCCGACTCCAGCTGCTTGGCGAGCAGCGGGGCGGCGATCTCGCAGTAGTGGCGGGCCAGTTCGCGCCGGCATCCGGTCGGTTCGGCGGGCTCGTCCCAGAACCAGAGGGCGGCGGCGAGCGGGCCGTCCTCGGGGGTGGCGAGCGGCAGGCCGAAGGCGCCGCCGAGGCCGAGGTGGACGGCGAGTTCGCGCAGCCGGGCGCCGATGGCCGGGTCCTCGGCGAGGTCGCGGGAGTGCAGCTGCGCGGGCCGGTCCCGTTCGCGCAGCAGCCTGGCCAGCAGGCTCTGCTCGGTCGGGACGGTCTCCAACGCGCCGAGGCTGGCGCGGTCGAGGCCGAAGCCGACCGGCTGGCCGGGCCCGCCGCCGGGCAGCCTGGTGACCAGCACGCCGCGCCGGGCGCCGAGCAGGGCGGCTCCGGAGGCGAGGACGGTGTCCAGGGTGGCGGCCAGGCCGCGGGTACGGGCGAGCCGCTCGGTGTGTTCGTGCAGGCTGGTGATATCGGACAGGCGTCCGGCCAAACGGTCCTGCACCGCAGCGGACGGCGCCGTGCGTCCGTCCGCCGTGCCGTCCGGGGCATCGACCCGGCCGGGCAGGTCCGGCGGGTCGAGGACGGTGAGCCCGCCTGCGCAGCCGGGTTCGCCCGGCTCGGCGGTCGTCGTCGACGGGAGGGCCGTCGACGGGTGGGACTCGTTCATGCCGCCACTCCTGACGCGGTGCTACGTGCCATGCGAAACCCCCAGGTACGGCCAATGTGGAGCGAGCACGGCCAATGGGCGTGTTTCGCCTCGATTCGCTACTACTCGTCATTGATCGACAGCAATGCCACCACTTCTACACAGGCCATTCGGGGCATGTCCAGATCCAGGACGACGCGGTGGCCCGTTCCACATCCATCGCGACCCGGTCGGGGGCGCTCAGGGCTCGCGTGCGCGCCGGGCGGACCGGGAGGCATGGAGCGGGCCGCGAACGGGCAGAACCGGGAGGACGGCCCGGGCGGCCGTCCGGATCGTATGTCCGTGCCGCCCGCGAGCCTGGCCGACCGGAACTCTCTCACTCGTACGGTGGAACCAAGCGCGCCCGGGCGGCGTCCATCCGGTCGCGTACGGGATTCTCGTTCCAAGGGCTGTGCTGGTGCGCGGCCCTTCATGTCGTGCTCCACACCCGCTCCACGTCGTAGCCGCGCCGTCCGCGTTGCCGCCCGCCCCGCTCCGCTCCGTGCCGCCCGGGCCGTGCCGCGGCCAGCCCGTGCGGAGGATCCCGACGGATGCCGGCGGGGCGGAGCGAACCGAGCGGTCAGGGAAAGGAACGAGCGCCATGCGTGAGAACCCGAAGGGCCGGCCGGAGGAGCATGCCGCCCGACTGGCCGCGGCCCTGACGGCCGCCGTCGACCACCGCTGGCCCGTGGTGCCGGGCGCCGTGCTGCGCGACGGCTGCTGCTCCTGCGGTGACCTGGACTGCACCGTCCCCGGCGCACACCCGCACGACCCCTCGCTGCTGGCCGCGACCACGGACGCCCGGATGGTGCGCTGGTGGTGGGAGCGGCAGAGCCCGGACGCGCCGGTGCTGGCCGCGACCGGCTCCACGGTCTCGGCGGTCAGCCTGCCCGCGGCGGCCGGCGCCCGGGCGCTGGCCTACCTGGGCGCGCTGCGGTTGCCGCTCGGACCGGTGCTGGCGATGCCGGGCCGCTACGCGCTGCTGGTGGCACCGTACTCGCTGGACGTGCTCGGCGAGATGCTTGCCCAACTCCCCTGGGTGCCGGGATCGTTGCGCTATCACGGGCCGGGTGGCTTCCTGCCGCTGCCGCCCGGCGGCGCGGCCGGGCAGGTGCGCTGGGTGCTCGCGCCGCGACCGGGTGCCGGTGGCGGGGTCTGGCTGCCGCAGGTCGGGCCGCTGCTGGGGGAGTTGGTGGAGGCGACGGTCCGGCTGGACAGCGGACGCTCGGCCTACTGAGGATCACCGGGGCCGGGCGGGGCATCGGGGGCCGTCCGCCGGGGCGTTCCGGAAAAACAAAAGATCCGGCCGCTGGCGACGGGGGATGCACCAGCGGCCGGACTCTTTAGACAGTAACAAGGATCCGCGCCCGCGCCAATTTCCAAGACGCCCTGCACGCCCGGAAATTGCGCGTTCACCGCAGCAATGTGACGCGTATCACGCAGATCCGGTGCGCTTTAGTTCAAAGTGACCTGACGGTTCACCAGGTTCGCGCGGGCACGCCGCTCCTCGGCGGTCAGCGGGGTCCCGTCGGCGAGCACGGCGGCGAGCCGCTCGGCGAACTCCGCCGCCGGCTTCTCGCAGTCGGCGGCGGACATCGCGAGCGGGAGGTCCCACACCGGGACGGTCAGGCCGTGCGCGCGGAAGGAGCCGACCAGACGGGTGTCCGCGCCGAGCGACGCCTCGCCGGCCGCGTCCAGCCGGGCCAGCGCGTCCAGCAGCTGCTCCTCGGGCACGGTCATCACCCAGCGCAGGTGGTTCTTGTCCGGGGTGCCGCACCAGTAGGCGGAGTCCACGCCGGCGAGCTTCTCGGTCGGGATGGCCGAGGCGTTGGCGCGCTCCAGGGAGGCGGCGACCTCGCCGGTGGCGGACTCGGCGTCCTCCAGCCAGAACTCGAAGCCGGTGTGCACGGTGGGCGTGAACGCGGCGGTGGTGTCCAGCAGGTCCTGCAGACGGCGCCCGCCCGGGACGGTCCGGCGGGCCGGCACCGGACTGCCCGGCTCGGTGGCCAGGGCCAGCTCCAGGGCGTCCGCGAGGTCGCGGCTGAGGTCGCCGGAGGCGGACTGGGTCTGCAGGCCGAGCAGGATCGAGCCGTCCTGGCGGCGCAGGGCCGGCCAGGCCAGCGGCAGCACGGTGGCCAGGGTCACCGACGGGACGTCGCCGGTCGCGCCCTCGGCCACCCCGGCGGCCAGCGTCAGCGGCACCGTGGCGGCGGGCACCAGCTCGCGCAGCGCCACCCAGTCGGCCTCGCCCGGCAGGCCCTCGAACGGGCGGTGCACCAGCTCCTGCACCGCGTGCGAGGCCTCCCGGCCGTGACACGCCTTGTACCGGCGGCCCGAGCCGCAGGGGCAGTCCTCGCGGGCCCCGACCACGGGGATCTCGCCCGTGACGGCGGTGGTGGACTGGCGCTGCGGCGCCTTCTTGGCGGCCTTCTTGCCCATGCTGCGGCTCTCCCGGGAACGGTGGTTCTGTGTTCCGGGAAGCCTAACGACACATTCCCCGGGCCCGGCTCACGCGCTACGGGCATCGCCCCCGGCGTGCCGGGCGTGCCGGGCCCGGGCGGGCAGCGCCGCCCAGACCGTGACCTCGCCCGGGGCGTCGCGCACGCCCCAGTCGCTGGCCAGCTGGTCCACGATGCTCAGGCCGCGGCCGCCGCGGGAGGTCAGCGAGGGACTCGCGGGCAGCGGCCGGGTGGCCGCCCCGCCGTCCGTGACCTCCAGGGTGAGCACCCCGTCGGCGTGCATCTGCCAGCGGATCAGCACCCCGCCGTGCGGCTCGTCCGAGCCCTCGGCGGACTCCTGGCCGCCCTGCGCGGAGTGCGCCCCGGACGGGAGGCCGACCAGCACCTGTCCGAGCACCTCGGCCCGGGCGCTGCGGCCCAGCGCCGGCAGCGGGCCGAGCGGACGGGCGTACCGACAGGCGTTGCTCAACAGCTCGGAAAGGATCAGAACAGCATCATCGATGACCGGTTCCGGTATCTGCCGGTCACCCAGATCTCGACGCAGTCGGCGCCGTGCGACCCCGACACTCGCTGGGCCGTGCGGCACTGCCATGGTCGATGAGGTCGGCCCAACTCCTGTGGGCACAGTACGCGCCACCATCAACGCCACCCCCGGACCTCCTTCAGCGTATGCCGAGGGAGAGATGCCCCTTGGTAATGCGTCGGAAACGAGCACCGGACGATCCCGCGAGCCCATTTCGAGTGCGGCGACGGACGGTCGACATCAGGTCATTCCGCGCTCACCCTCTGTCGCCCGGATGCGAGAATTCCGGCAATTTCGTACGAGGAAGGTTTGACTGCCGACCAGCGTGATCGGATCGGACGGGTATCGCCTTCGGTGCGTCGGCGGATCACCGTCCGAGCTGCGCCAGCACCTCCGCGGGCCGGTTGGTGATGATCGCCGACACTCCGAGCTCCAGGCAGAGCTCGACGTCGGCCGGCTCGTCCACCGTCCACACGTGTACCTCGTGCCCCAGCTCGCGCAGCCGGGTCACCAGCTGCGGGCGGGCCCGCACCAGCTCGATGCCCGGGCCGGCGATCCGCGCCCCGCCCGGCAGCGGCGAGCCGGCGCGCAGGCGGCCGACCAGCGGCAGGGTCCGCTCGAACAGGAAGACCTGCCGGTACTCCGGCGCGGCGGCGGCCACCCGGTTCAGGGCGACCGAGGAGAAGCTCATGATCCGGGCGGACGGGCGGTCGCCCTCCCGGGTCGCGCCGATCCTGAACCGCTCCAGCGTCCGCAGCAGCTCGGCCTCCACCCGGCCCCGGAAGCGCACCGGGTGCTTGGTCTCGATCGCCAGGTCCACCGGGCGGCCGCAGTCCACCACCAGCTCCAGCAGCCGCTCCAGCCGCAGCACCCCGCGCAGCTCCGGGTCGGTGCTGGGGCGGCCGGTCTTCCAGGCACCGAAGTCGTACGCCTCCAGCTCGGCGAGGGTCATGGCCGAGACGGTGCCGCGGCCGT
Organism: Kitasatospora sp. NPDC057542; assembly: GCF_042801945.1. NCBI lineage: Bacteria > Bacillati > Actinomycetota > Actinomycetes > Kitasatosporales > Streptomycetaceae > Kitasatospora > Kitasatospora sp. NPDC057542. The sequence goes on along the minus strand of NZ_JBHVFE010000059.1, from coordinate 23,479 downwards.
TGGAGACCCGGCCGATCCGGCGGTCGTGCACGCAGACCAGCGCGCCGTCGGCGGTCACCCGGACGTCGCACTCCAGCGCGTCCGCGCCCTCGTCGAGCGCGCGCCGGTAGGCCGCGAGGGTGTGCTCGGGCAGGGCGTGGGAGGAACCGCGGTGGGCGATCACCTGGACGGAGGGCACGGTGCGCGCCGTCGTCGAGGACAGGTCTGGGCTGGTCACAGGGCCAACGATAGGCGGCGGAAGTGAAGCGCGGACAAAGACGGCCCCAACCCGTGGGGCCGTCTGCGCCTGCGCTTCCCCGGTTTCCTCAGCGGCTGCCGGCGCGGCGGCTGAGCGGGGTGAGCGCCCAGGTGGCCAGGGCGGGCACCAGGAAGGCGAACAACGAGGCGGAGGTCCACTCCTGCGGGGTGAAGTGCAGCGCTTCCTGGGCGGAGGTCCAGAAGTCCGTCCACCAGTCGGCCACCTTGGTCGGCGCGATGAACTGGTAGACCGCGAAGCCCAGTGCCCACGGCAGCAGCATCAGCCAGCGGGACGGCGCGTCGGCGGAGAGGTTCCAGCCGCGCCGGCCGGCGCCGAGGAAGTAGTCCACCGCGAGCACCGCCAGCAGCGGGACGAACACCGAGCCGATGAGGCCGAGGAAGCCGTAGTAGGTGTCGGTGAACTCGTCGATCTGCAGCGCCAGCACGGTGGTCAGCGCGCCGATCGCGCCGGAGAGCACCCGGCGGTCCACCTTCGGCAGCAGGTTCTGCACCGACATCGCGGTCGAGTACACGTTGGCGAAGGACTGGTCGGTCTCGCGCAGCACCAGCACCAGCAGGAACAGCCAGCCGGCCCAGACCCCGAGGAAGGAGTCGAAGATCCGGTTCGGGTCGCCGTCCGACTGCAGCAGCGCCATCAGGCCGAGCACGTAGCACCAGACCTGGGCGATCGTGTAGCCGGAGAAGCTGCCCCAGAACGCCGAGCGCGGGGTGCGCGAGTGCCGGGTGTAGTCGGCGGCCAGCGGGACGAAGGAGACCGACACCGCGATCATCGCGTCGGTGGCGCCCAGGAAGCCGTGCCAGTTGCCCGCGCCCGGGTCCGGCACGCCCTGGCGGCCCAGCTGGACGGTGAAGTACACCATCGCCACCGCGACCGCCCCGGCCACGAAGCGGCGCAGCACCGCGATCGAGCCCAGCGGCCAGATGGTCAGCGCGGTGGTCAGCGCGCCGGCGAGCAGGACGAACAGCCAGCGGTAGCCGGTGGTGTGCGCGACGGTCTGCGCGCCCGCCGAGATGGTCAGCAGCTCGAACACGCCCCAGCCGATGCACTGCACGATGTTCAGCACCGTCGGCAGGTAGGACAGCCGGGTGCCGAACAGCCCGCGCAGGTTCGCCATCGCGGGGGCGCCGGTGCGGGCGCCGATCAGTGCGGCCACGCCGAGCATCGCGGTGCCGACCGCCGTACCGATCACGATCGCGGTCACCGCGGCGGCCAGCGACAGCTCACTGCCGGGGGCGCCGAGCACGGTGGCGGCGGTGGAGAAGCCGATCAGGCTGACGCCCAGGTTCATCCAGAGCGCGAAGTGGTCCCGGAAGCGCAGCGTGCGCGGCGGCTCGGTGTCCAGGACCAGGGGGGCCTCGGGGCGCTCCAGGACGGCGGTCGCACTCGAAGAGGTGGCGTTCGCGCCCGAAGAAGAGGATGGCGAAGCAGGCGGCATGGCCGATACTCCCTACGCCGGCATTACCCGGACAGGTTCCGGCGGTCAGCGCCCCCTCGAACGTCCGCCACTCGTGTGGCGTACGGTCGACATGCGCACTCTCAGCCTGGTGGGTCCAAGCTCCCGCGTGTCAGTTTGGAGCGACAGGCTAACCGGCACGGGGGCGAACGCCCAAGGCCGAGGGAGTCGCGGTCCATCGCGGGACGTCCGGCGGGGGAGGGGAGCCTCGGCCGCCGGTACCGGCGTCGGTGCCGGCTAAGGATTCTTATGAGTTCTTCAGAGGGGTCCTTACGGCAATCGAATCGACAGTGCGAAAAACTATGGTCCTTGGTTCTGCCAGCTATGGAGGTCGTCCGTGAGCACCGAGCGCGAGGTTGGGCCCACCGGGCCGCAGGGGGAGCAGCCCGCCGGCCGGGGAGCGGCCGAGTCCGCTTCCGAGGGCCCCGCTCAGGGCGGGCACCAGCCGACCATGGCCTTCCGGCGGGTGCCCGAGCCGGAGGCGGGTGCCGGCGAGGCCGGTGCCGTCGAGTCCGGGCAGGGCCCGGTCGACGCGCCTTCGGCCGAGGGCGGGCACAAGCCGACCGTCGCCTTCACCAAGGTGCCCGCACCGGAGGCACCCGCCGCGCCCGTGGCACCTGCCGCGCCCGTGGCGCCCGCCGTCGAGGAGCCTGCCGTCGACCCGGCCACCGGCTACATCGACGCGCCGCCGCCCGTCCTGCCGCCCGCCCCGCAGGCCCCGGCCGCCCCGGCCCTGCCGCCGGCCGGCAACCCGTACGCCACCCCGACCCACGGCGTCCCCACCGCCGGCGCGCACGAGGGGTACGGCGCCGCTCCGGCCGTTCCGGCCGCCCCCGCCGCGCACGGCCACCACCCCTTCGGGGCCGGCCAGCCGCTCGGTGGCTGGGGCCCCACCCACGACTCCACCTCCGGCGGCGCGGGCCACCCCGGCGGCCCGGCGGGCCCGCTCGGCTACCCGGCGGACCACCCCGGCGGTCCGGCCGGCCCGCTCGGCTACCCGGCGGACCACCCCGGCGGTCCGGCCGGCCCCGGCGCTCGCAAGAAGCGCGGCGGCCTGGTCGCCCTGATCGCGGCCGTCGCGCTGGTCGCCGGTGTGGCCGGCGGCACGCTCGGCGTGACCGTCGCCAACCGCGCCGACGACAGCAACTCCCCGAACGACCACCGCAGCACCACCGTCCAGGCCAGCGACACCCAGAAGAACGAGCCCGCCCCCGGCTCGATCGCCGCCATCGCGCAGAAGGCGCTGCCCAGCGTCGTCACCATCAAGGCGCAGGGCAACGGCGAGTCGGGCACCGGCACCGGCTTCGTCTTCGACACCGAGGGCCACATCCTCACCAACAACCACGTGGTGGCGCCGACCCTCAACGGCGGCAAACTGACCGTCAAGTTCGCCGACGGCACCTCGTACAGCGCCTCGGTGCTGGGCCACGCCGAGGGTTACGACGTCGCCGTGGTCAAGATCGACAACCCGCCCAAGAGCAAGCTGGCCCCGCTGCCGCTGGCCGACTCCGACAAGGTCAACGTCGGCGACGCCACCGTCGCGATCGGCGCGCCGTACGGCCTGGAGTCCACCGTCACCAGCGGCATCATCAGCGCCAAGGACCGGCCGGTGGCCTCCGGCGACGAGACCGGATCGCAGGCCTCGTACATGAACGCCCTCCAGACCGACGCCTCGATCAACCCCGGCAACTCCGGCGGCCCGCTGCTCGACTCCGGCGGCGCGGTGATCGGCATCAACTCGGCGATCCAGTCCAACGCTTCCGCCAACGGGCGGGCCGGCAGCATCGGCCTGGGCTTCGCCATCCCGATCAACCAGGCCAAGTGGGTCGCGGACACCCTGATCAAGACCGGCAAGCCGGTCTACGCCAAGCTCGACGTGCTGCGCAACGACGACTACAAGGGCGACGGCGCGCAGATCCAGACCAAGGACATCCAGGGCCAGCCCGCCGTCACCCCCGGCGGCGCGGCCGACAAGGCCGGCCTCAAGCCGGGCGACGTCATCACCAAGCTCGGCGGTGTCCCGATCGAGAACGGCCCCGCCCTGGTCAGCCGGATCTGGACGCACAAGCCCGGTGAGACCGTCGACGTTGAGTACACCCGCAACGGCCAGACCTTCAACACCAAGGTCACCCTCGGCCAGCGCGAGGGCGACCAGTGACCCCCGCCCGCGCCGAAAGGTGTGCGCCGAACCCCGCCGGACCCGTTAGGCTGACCTCCGCCTGGAGAGCTGCCCGAGCGGCCTAAGGGAACAGTCTTGAAAACTGTCGTGGCGTGACCCGTCACCGTGGGTTCGAATCCCACGCTCTCCGCTGGTGAGGAACACCCAGCTCAGGGCGGGTATCGGCAGCAAGCCGATACCCGCCCTTTTCGATTCCGTCCCGGGCTGTCCCACCCGTGTGCCGGGTCAGGTCAGCGTGTGTGGGCCAGCTGTGGGCCAGATTCGTGGCCTACTCCCCGCCGTACTCCTGGTCGAGGAACCGCTCGATCAGGGTGTTGGACCGGTCCTTCCGGCCGTCGAGCACCTTGGCGTAGAACTTGAAGAGCACCGTGATGCTGTGTCCGGCCCGGTGAGCAACCTCCGCTGGGTCGACGCCGGCCGCCAGCCACCCGGACACGCAGGTGGCCCGGAGGCTGTACGGCACCTCGGCGAACGGTGTGTCTACTTGTGCGGGGGTGAGCGCCAGCTCTCTGGCCTTCTTCCAGACTTCCGAGGTCTCCTTGGTGCTGACCAGCCCACCCTCGGCGGCCTGGAACAGGCGCCCGTCGAGGCCAAGCCCGAACTCGTCCACGTGCTCCCGCAGCAGCCCGACGAACACCGGAGGGATCGGGATCTCCCGAGTGGCCTTACGGGGCCGGTGCTTCAAGCCGCGTTCTTCATGGGACTGCCCGTCGTCGGTCCACCGCGAGCCGACCCGGGGCGAGCTACCGGGGGCCACGATGAGGCCCCACCCCGTTTTCGGGAGCGTGCAGTCGGCCAAGCGGAGGTGAGCAACCTCGGCCGGACGCATGGCGGCCCAGTTGATGCAGCCGTAGTACGTGGCCAGGTGGCGCCCGCGCAGGCCGAGCGCCCGGACCGCTTCGATCAGTTCCCGTGCCTGTCGCGGTGCCGGAACGTACCGGAAGTCGATCTCGTCATCCGTCTCCGGTGGCTCCCACTTCACGGACTTCAACGGGTTCGCCGTAAGGAGTTTCCGCTCGATCGCGTACCCGATCGCGCCGCTGAGGGTGGAGTACTTGCGCCTGATCGTGTTGTCCGCCGCCCGCCCGCCGTCCAGCTTGAGGGTGATGGCCGTCAGGGCCTCCCGGAGGGTGTCCGACTCCTCCAACTGTGAGACAGGCACCGACTTTCGGGCGAGCCAACCGAGCGCTTCCGCGAACTTCTCCGGGATCTCGCCCCGGTGCTCAGAGAAGTTGAACGCCCAGCACGAAAGGGCCCTCCGCAACTCGGCCGCCGGCGGTGCCCCACGGTGGTCCGTCACGAGCGCCGGAGTGATCGTGGCCAGCCCATCCGCCCGCGCGGCACGTTCCTTTGCGGACGATCCCGACCACGTGACCTTGGCGTACTTTTTCGCGTGCTCGAACCAGGATTCCTGCTTCTGCTGTCGCATCAGCTCGCGCAGTTCGGAGGCGGGCAAGCCGGTCTCGACGTCGAACTGCTCGCCGTCCTTCATCGCGGTGCGGAGTTCGGCCAGCCTGCCGGTGGCAAGGGTCTTGGTGACGTAGCTCTTCGAGTGGGGCTTCGACCCGACCTTCCAGCGCAGCTCGAACGGCTTTTTCCGGTTGGGCCGTTGACGGATGGTGTACAGCTTCACGTCGTACGTCAGCACGTGCTCTCCAAATGACGGAGCCCCGGCGTTGGCCGGGGCTCCTAAGTGCTTCAGCGGTCGGTTTTCAGGCGGCGGAGGACTGCTCCTGCGCGGCCCACCAGGCGTCGAGGGCGCTACGCCGGATGCGCAGCTGGCCGTTGGGGAGCTTCATGGTCTTGGGTCCCTTCCCCAAGGCGACCATCCGGTAGTACGCGGAACGGGACATGTCGATCTCTTCGAGGACAGCAGCGAGCTTGAGCTTCGGGTCGGTCTTGGACACGTGCTCCTCCGGGATCCTTTTTTTGGGGCTTCGCCCCTTCCCCCTGCGGGATCCGCTACTGCCGCTACTACCGCTACCTGCCTGGTCAGGGGCATGTTTTTGGTAGCGGATTGGGTAGCGGTAGCGGATTGGTGCCGCTCCTGCCGGGTGGGCGGGAGCGGCGGTCGGCCTACGGCGCGGCGGCGGCCGGGGTGGCGGGTAGCGGGTCGGTATCCGCTACCTCGGGCGTATCCGCTACCGGAAACAGGGCCCTGACCTGCGCGGTAGCGGCAGTAGCGGTGGTAGCGGCTTCCTGGGGGCGAGGCTGGCGGGGCGGGCAGTACCGCAGCCATGCGTCGGCGAGGTCGGCGGCGTAGTAGCCCTTGGCACTGCTCTTGGGGCCGGTCTTGATGTTGCGCGGCTTGATGGGGTCGTTGTCGGCCTTGACGTAGTCGCAGAGCATCTTGGCGAGGGCGCGGGCGGTGATGGGCTTGCCGTCGAGGTCGGCCCACGGGGCGTCGTCGAGTTCGGCGAGCTTGCTGAGCAGGTCGGCGCTGAGCATGCGCTCGGCGCCGTCGAAGATGGTGCGCAGGTCGGTCAGGAGGCGGATGCCGACGGAGCCCTTGTCGTTGGCCTTGGCGGCGGTGACGAGCTGGACGCAGGCGGCGCGGGCGCGCTTGGGCCAGTGGCCGCCGGCGGCGTCGGCGACGGCAAGCAGGGGTTCCCATACGTCGGCGGGCCGGTCGCTGATGCCCTCGGGCAGTTCGGGCCAGGCGCCTTCGAGCTTCTGGCGGACGCTGTTGGCCCAGGTGGCGAGGCGTTCGCGCAGGGCGTGGCCCTCGGCCTTGTGGATGCGCTCGCGGTAGGGCTCGACCTTCTCGTTGGGGGCACGGCGGCGCATCCGGATGATGACGGATCGGCTCATGATGGTGTCGGGCAGGTCGCCGAGGCCGCCCATCGCGAGGGCGGCGTAGACAGGGAAGGGCTGGACGGTCTGGGTGTTGCCGTCGCCGACGCAGCGCAGGACGACGCCGGATCGGCGGTGGCCGGAGTTGATGAGGCCGCGCAGGTCTTCGTTGCCGGCGGCCTTGGGGCCGAAGGTGGTGTCGATCTCGTCGAACAGCACGGTGGGCCGGGCGTCGGGGTCGCAGACGGACCGGAACAGGGCAGCCGGGGAGACGTCGGTGGTGAGCATCGGGCGCGGGGTGAGCGTCTCGATGATCTCCAGGGCCCGGGTCTTACCGGATCCGGGTTCCGGGGAGAGGAACGCGATGCGCGGGGTGGACTCGAAGCAGTCGAGCAGGTGACTGTGGGCGTCCCACAGCACGACGGCGGTGTACGCGGCCTCGGACGGGAAGACGTTGAAGCGGCGGTGGAAGGCTTCGACGGCGTCGAGCACGGCGGCGCCGTCGTCGGTGTCGGTGGTGACGGGCGGGGTGGGATCGGTCATGCTGGCCTCTCCAGTTCTGTTGGGGCTGGTTGGGAGCGGGCCGCCGGTCTTTGGTCGGATGGGCGGCCCGCTTTGGGCACGTCAGGCGGCCTGAGCGCCGGCGGTGGTGAAGCCGCGGTCGACGGCGCGGGTGGCGTAGTCGTGGGGGACACCGACGTTGACGGCGGCGTTGATGAGCTGCTGGGCGATGGTGTCGAGGCCGCAGGGGCCGGGGCATCGGGTGTGTTGGGCGGCGAGGAAGCGGGCGACTCCGAAGGCCTGCGATCCGGCGCCGCTCTTCCGGCAGGCCGCGATTTTGTCGAGGCCGCGTTGCAGGCCGGTGTGGATGAAGCGCTCGGTGTGGCGGCACCCGTGGCCCACGGTGCGGGTCCAGGTCGGCGAGGGCGAAGAGGCCACCCGCGCCCCGCTCGGCGGCGGGGTGGCCTCTTCCTTGACCACTAGGGCGCGGACGGTGTCGGGCAGCGGTGCCATGGTGCCGGTGCCGTAGCCGAGCCAACGTGCGTACGCCATGGTCGATTTGACGTCCACGCCAGGGCGGACCCTATTGGCGGAGAGCATGGCGCCCCGATAGACCCAGTGCTCGCCCCGGGTGCTCGGCACGGTCAGTGTCGGGGGCAGGGCGGTCCGGGCCCAGGTGACGGCGTCAGCGCTGTCGAGGTCGACCACGGTCAGCCCGGCGCCGCCCGGGTGGTAGGCCACCGCCTCTGCCTCCCGCCACGCCCGCAGCCACGGCGGGCTGGTCAGGACCGCGGGATCGGTGGTGGCGGCGGCCCACGCGTGGCACGGCGCCGGGCAGGCACACGTGCCCGGGTCCTTCATGTTCGGCCGGCCGCCGCAGGCGTTGTCCTTACAGGCCGGGCAGTTGCCGACCGGGCGTTTCCCGGCCCGCAGTGGCAGCACCGGAAGGCCGAGTCGGGGCAGTTCGAGGGCGAGTTGCAGGGATGAGGTCACGCCGGTCTCCAGACGTCGGCGGGGGCTGCTCCGCGAGGTGCTGTTCGGCGCAGACCTTGTGCGCGGGCCTGCGCTGCTCGTCGCGAAGCGGGGTGGGACGACCGCACCAGCGGCACGGGAGGGTGCGGCTGCGGTCGAAGTGGTGGGCGTCGCGCCAGTCCAGGACGGTCGCCACGACGGTGGTCCTACGCGGCCCGAGCGACGGGTGCGGCGCCGAGTTGGGCGGCGGCCTGTCGGCCGATCAGCCGCGTGTAGTCCGGGGGGATGGCCTCGGCGATCTCGCGTCGGACGGTGGTCCAGTGGATGCCCATGGCGTCCTGCCACTCGGGCACGCTGCCCTTGCCGCCGCCGTTGCCGTAGACCTGGAAGTACCGGCCCTCGTCGGGGCTGACGTACCGGCCGTGTCGGTAGCCGATGGTCAGGCCCCGGTGCGGGACGTGCTGCGGCTGGTCGAGCAGCAGCCCGCCGCCGGCCTCGAAGTTGCGGTGCCTGAGCACCCGTCGGCCGAACATCTCCCCGCACAGGGTGAGGTCGATCCTCATCCTGCGGGAGGCGCGGCCGGGGGGCTGCTCGATGACGTACGGGCGGCCGGTGGACTCCAGCGCTTCGCGAGTTGGTTCGAGCAGGTCCGCGTATCGGTCGCGGCGGGCGGCGTTGGTTCCTGCGGTCAAGGTGCAGTCGAACTGGCAGGGTGGCCCGGCGGAGATCAGGTCGAACCGGCGGCCGTGGGCGGTGATGATCTCGACCGCGTCGCCTTGCAGGAACGGAAAGGGGTAGTTCGGCTGGGGCAGGATGTCGACGCCGACGACGTCGAACCCGGCCAGCCAGAACCCCATGCCGGCGCCGCCGATGTTGCAGTAGGCGTCCAGCACGGTCATGCCGTTCCACGGCCGGACGGGCAACCACTCGGCCGCCGGGCGGAGGGGCGGGGACAGCTCCGGGGCGCTCACCGGGCACCGCCGAGCAGGTCAGCGACGAGCGGGGTGAGGTGAGCGTTGGCGTACTCGGCGAGGGCGCCGGGGCCCCGATGGTGGGAGAGGTACTGCTCGGCGATCCACTGGCTGTATGCAGGTGGGACGGCCTGGCGCCCCTCCTCTTTGCTCATCCACGTGCAGCCCATGGCGTCGGCGTAGGCCCGCTCTGCCTTGTGTGCGAACGGCAGCAGGCCCTTGTGGTGCCAGCAGGGCGGGAGGAGGTCACCACCGCCTCCCCAAGACGTCTCGAAGACGCGGTGACGGCGGACGTTGAGGCCTAGCTGGCTGCCGCAGAGCAGGTAGTCGGGGCGGAGCGTGCCGTCCCAACTGGCCTCGGGCACGTTCTCGATGACCCACGGGCGGCCGATGGTCTTCATGAGGGCCTTGCCGGGGGTGATCAGGTCGGGGTGGTCGTTGCGGTTGCCGCGCCAAGCGGTGACGCGGGCCTTGTTCTGGCAGGGCCATGAGGCGTGGATGAGGTCGAAGTCCTGGCCGTGCTTGGCGACGTAGTCGAGGGCGTCGGCCTGGTGGAACTCGAAGGGGTAGTTGGGCATGGGCTTGTGGTCGACGCCGACGACGTTGAAGCCAGCGAGGTAGTAGCCCATGGAGAGGCCGCCGGCGCCGCAGCAGGCGTCGAGGACGGTGAGGCCGTTCCAGGGGCGGGCGGGCAGCCAGTCGGCGGCCGGGCGGGCGTTGTCCAACGTGGCGCGGTCCAAGTCGGGCATGCTGGTCCCATCTCTGATGAGGGACGCGCGAAGCCCCGCACCAACCGCCTGTCTTGGCGGATCGCCGGTTGGTGCGGGGCTTCGTGCTGTGCGGCAGCGGGTCTGCCGGTCCCCCGCGCCGTCCGGGCCCTGCCGCTGGCTGCGGCGGTGGTCCGGGCGGCACGGCCGGTCGGGCAGGCGCTCGGTGCGGCTAGAACGGCGGCTCGGCGGAGTACACGGGCTCGGTCCAGCCCAGCCAGCGGTGCGCGGCCCAGCGCGGGACGGGCAGCAGGCGGCGGGTGTGTCCGGGATCCCAACAGGCGCAGTGGATGTACTCGGGGCCTTCGTACTCGACTTCCTCGGCCCAGCTGCCGATGCCGTCGCAGTCGAAGCACTTCGGGTCGGGGGTGTCGGTCAGGTGGATCGCGGGGCGGGGCCAGGTGGCGTAGCGCAGGCGGAGACGAGCCATGAAGTTCTCCCAGGTCAGCGGTTGCGGTTGGTGACGTTGACGCTCACGTTCACGGCGCCCTGCCCGCCCCGGCCGCCCGCTCCGCCGCCGTTCTTGAGCAGGTAGAGGAAGCCGAGGGCGGCGACGAGCAGGGCGAGGCCGGTAGTGGCGGCGGCGAGGGTCTGGAGCAGGAAGCCGAGGCCGAGTCCGCCGGCGCCGATGCCGATGCCGCCGGCGAGCAGGCGGGCGGGCCACGGGTCGCGCACCGGGTGCTGCTCGGCGGTCTGCTGCTGTGCGGGCGGGGTGGGCAGGTAGACCACGGTCGGGGCGAGCGACTGCGTGGGTACCGGGGCCGGGGTGTGGGCCTGGTAGAGGGCGGGCGGGTTGGTGAGCGGGGCGGGGGCGGCGTAGTAGGGGGTGCCGTCGGGGCCGTAGGCCACGGGGGCGGGCGCGGGCTGAAAGGGCGTGGTCACGGGGCTTCTCCTTCTGGTCAGTGGAGGGATCCGGCTGCGGCGGCGATGGTGGCGATGAGGTGGTCTATGGCGGTGTGGAGGCCGGTGGAGGCGAGGGCGTAGCCGAAGAGGGCGGCGGTGACGGCGGATCCGAGGCGCAGGTAGTGGTGGCGCATGAGGAAGAAGAGGGCGATGCCGCTGACGGCGGTGAGGGAGACGGAGACGATCACGGGCGCACTCCATGGGTGAGGTGTGGGCGGTGCGTGAGGTGTGCGGCTGGCCGGGGTCAGCGCAGGCTGCTGAGGGCGTTGCGGATGCTGCCGAGCTTCACGGGGCGTCCGCCGTCGGCGTTGACGGCTTCGAGCAGGGCGTGGGCGTCCATGTCGCCGTCGGCGGCTTCCAGAGCGGCTTGGACGCGGTCGGCGACGGTGAGCCGTGCGGTGGTCTGCGGGCGGGTGGGTCCGGCCGGTGTGCTGCTGCGGGACCGGCGGCCGCCCTCGTCCCCGTCGGTGTCGGGCGGGGGGAAGGCGGCGTTGTAGGCGGCGGCGCCGTCGAGCTTGTCGGCGTAGGCCTGGCCTGCGACGGGCCAGGACGCCTTTTCCAGGACGGCGTGCGGGTCGTCGCCGTACAGCGCGAGCATCTCGGGGTCCAGGCCCTCGGTGGGAGTCGTGGAGCCGACGCGGAAGAACCGCATCTTGGCGCCGGGGTAGGGGCCGGAAAGGTGGTAGCCGGTGCCCTGGGTGCCGGGGCGGTCGTCGGCGGCCTCCGTCTCGAATTGGGAGACCAGCCGGGTGGCTCCGGCCTTCTTCGGGATCGGGGCGAGTTTCTGGCCGGCGGGCAGCAGGCCGTCGGCGACGAGCGTCTGCATCATGCTCGACGTCCAGCGCAGCAGCAGCACTTCGCCTTCTTTGAGCATGGCGCGCATCGTGTCCGAGCCTCCGAGCTCGTCGAGGTGCCCGGCCTGCGCGAACAGGGCGATGCCGACGCCCAGGGAGCGGCCGGTGCGGCCGATGTCCTTGATGTAGAAGGTGGCCAGGTCCCGGTAAGGGGCGCCCTTCTCCAGCAACCTGTTGGCTTCGTCGATGACGACGTAGAGCAGCGGGTCGGGGCGGTCGCGCAGGAACTTGGAGCGGCCGGCCGCGGCGTACCGGGCGGCGCGCTCGCGCATGACGCACCAGGTGGCGTGCAGCTGGGCCATGACGCCCTCTTGCGAGTACACCGCCCAGTCGACGTTGCCGCGTGCTTCGGGGGCGGACTGGCCCTCTTTCAGGTCGCCGTAGAAGGTGGTGATCCCGGAGCGTTTCATCGCGGCGAGGATGATCTGGCCGCCGGTGGACTTCCCGGCACCGGTGGTGCCGAACAGCAGCAGGCGCTGGGCCGATCCGGAGGCCGGGTCGTAGAGCTGGACGTGAACCTTGCGGCCGTTGTGGTAGCTGCCGATCCAGATCCGGCCGCGCTCGTCCATGACCAGCGCCTCGGGGCTGGGCAGGTGGACGTCGGCGAGCGGGTCGGTGGGGTAGATGGTGACCAGGGCCTGGCTGCCCATGGCTTCGATGGCGAGGCGGGAGGGGTCGTCGATGCGCATGGCGTCGGCGAGGCGTTCGGGGTCGTAGGTGATGATGTCGCCGGGCGGCGCTTCGAGGGTGAGTTCGTAGATGCGGCTCACGCGTCGATCTCCCGCCCGGTGTCGGTGTCGACGACCCGGAGACCGGTGATGACCGTGCCGGGCATGCCCTTGGGGGCGATGTGCTGGGCCCAGTGTGCGTACATGTCGGCGGCGTCCTGCGGCGCGCGGCCGACGGTGAGGCGGCGGACCCCGGCGCCCCGGCCGGGCATCTTCGTGACGGTGATCTCCTCCTCGTCCCAGTCGATCAGGGCGGACAGGCGGGTGGTGGAGATCGTGGGGACCGGGGTGCCGTGGTGGGCGGAGCGGATGACGGCCCTCATGGACTGCGGGCCGGTCTGCTCGATGTGCTCCAGGACCGTGCCGGGGGCGACGCCCCCGTCGATGGCGGCGTGCTCGGACCACCAGGCGGCGAGCGGGTGCCGGTCGGTGGCCTGCTCCAGGCCGGTCGGCGCGTCCTGCTGGGCCTGCTCGACGGCCTCGGGGGTGAGGGAGGGTTCGCGGCCGGCCAGGACGCGGGCCATGCGGGCCGGGCGGATGAGCCATACGGCCGCAGCCCAGGCGGCGCCGGCCGCCAGTTCCCACCAGTGCACGCCCGGGACCAGGCGCTCGACGACGAGTAGCCCGGCCATCGTGACGGCCGGGGTGAGGTAGAGGGCGGTGGCGGTGTCCCGGACAGGGTCCTTGGGGAGGGTGGCGGACCAGGCGAGGCCGTAGGCGATTGCGGCTCCGGCGCCGCCGGCCGTGGCGGGGAGGAAGTCGGTGGTGAACGCGCCGGTCGCCAGGCCTGCGGTGCCGGTGAGGGTGGCGGCGCGGCCGAGGTGGCTGCGGGCGGTGGCGACACGCCCGCGGATCGGGCCGAGGGACATCATCAGCGTGCTCTCCTTCGCGTTCCGTGGGTGGGCGGGCGAAGGGGCGGCGGCGCTGCCGACGGGGCGGCGCCGCCGCCCCGTTCGGGTCAGCGGTTGCTGTAGAAGGTCCGGTCGGCCATCTCGACGGGCATGGCGTCGGCGGCCTCGGCGACCGACCCGTAGTCGGCTTCGTGCTCGGCGGCGGTGGCGTGGAACGCGGTGGACAGGTCGGCGAGGTCGGCGGCCATGGCCTCGGCCTCTTCCAGGACCGAGCGCATGACGGCGGCGGCGTCGTGGTGCTCGGCGACGGTGTCGCGGTCGACGGCCAGCGCGGCGGCCTGGTCGGCGAGGCGGTCCACCGAGGCGGCGCACTTCTCGACGTACTTGTAGGCGCTGGTGACCACGTCGGCCACCAGGGCCAACTTCACGCCGGTCGTGGTGAGCTGGGCGATGACGATGCCGTAGCGCACGGCCTCGGTGAGGGCGCTGCCGACGGTGGCGAGGGCCAAACCGACCCTGCCCGGGGCGCCGTCCCGGTCGGACGGCGCGGTGGACGTGGTGAGCGGCTGACTGCTGGTGACCTGCTCGGAGCTGGTGCTGTCGGACACGGGTCCTCCTACTCGTTGTGGTAGTCGCGCTCGGCGGGTGCGGTGTGGCCGGCGTCGCGCACGGCGTCCGCCAGCGGCTTGTGACGGGCGGCGGCGTTGTCGCCGGCGGTCGTGATGGCCTCGGCGGCGGCCGGGATCTTCTCCGCGATCGCCTCGGCGCGGGCCTTGACCTGCGCGGTCTTCTCGATCAGCTTGGCGACGGCGGTCGCCAGGATGCCGGGCACCTTCAGCGCGAGGACCTTGGTGTGCAGCATCTCCAGCTGCTCAGCGAGTTCCTCGCAGTCGGCGGCGGCCTGCTTGGCCTCGGCGGCGCCCTGGGTGATCTCCTCGCCCATGTCGGCGTCCGCCTCGATGACGTCGTAGATCGTCAGCTCGGCGTCGGCGTACTGCGTGCCGTGCGCGGCGCGCGGCAGGGGAATGCTCACGGACTGTCCTCCAACAGGCCTCGGTGGTGGTGGAGATGGGGGTTGGGCGGTGCCCGGCCGGGCGTGGGCCGAGCGGTGCGGCGCACGGGGCAGCGCTGCCTGGCCCCGGCCGAGGGCGGCGGGCGGACCGGGCTTGCGGGGGCCGCCGTCGGCGCGCTCGACCGTGATCGTCTCGCCCTCGGTCCAGGCCCAGCCCGGCGGCGGAGCGAACCCGTCGCCCGCGCCAGCGGCCGAACCGGCGGGCCGGGTGGCCTCTTCAGCCCACGGACTCCGGAACCGGCGGAACCGCCACCGGGCCCGTTGCGCGCGCTGCCACCAGCGGTCATCCCGACGGTGGCGACGTTCGCGGCTGGAACGGCCCTGCCCGGGGCGGCTTCGCCAGGGCCTGGCCCCGGTCGCGCCGCCCGGTGTCACCAACCGCCGCTTCCGGCGCGGGCGCTTCGGCGGCTTCACCCTGTGCCCCCTCGACGAACCGCCGTCCGGCTTCGGGCCGGGCGTGGCGTCGGGCCGGGCGGCGAGGTCGGTGCCAGGCGGCCCGGCCGGCGAGGCCCCGCCCTTCGGATCAGTGGCTCCGTCGGTGGCGTCGGGTTTGGGCTTGCGGCCGTTGAGAATCCGGTCGGCGGCCCGGGCCCGTAGCGCCGCACGGATCGTCGTCGGCGTCGAGCCGGACGGGGACTTGTGGGCGCCGGTCGGCTTCCACGAACCGCTGGTGATGCGGTCGGCGACCCGGCGGCCGGCGGCCCCCCGGATCGTGTCCGGCCCGGCCGGGGACCGCTCCGGCTTGGCCGGGCGATCCTTGGGGCCGTGGGTGATGCGGTCGGCCATCCGGCGACGGGCCGCGCCCCGGATCGTGTCCGGCGCGGCGGGCTGACGCAACGAACGCCCCGCCGACCGGTCCCGACCCCGGTCCCGGTTTCGGTCCGGGGAGGTGGAAGAGGCCACCCCGCCCCCGCCCGGATTCCCCCCGCCGGAAAGGCGATTCTGGCGACCCGTCGGCCCGGAGGCCTCCAGGGCCCTTCTGCGGGCCTCCCGTACCCGATCCGGCCCCGGACTGCCACCGCCGCCCGACGGGCCGTCAGAACGGCCGTGGCGAGGCTTCTCGGGCGCCCTGCGGTCCGACGGGCCGCCCGGGGCGGTGGGGCTCTGGCGGAACGTCGCTGGGACCTGCGGGCCGGTACGGGGCGGATTCGACGCCGAATGGCGCATGCTCCGCCCGAATTCCGGACCGGACTGCACCCGGCCCCGGGGCGCCGCCCCGGAAAAGGCGGTCCGGGAATCCACAGCCTGTGGATTCCCGGATGCGACGGAGGATGGCCGCTGCCGCTCCACCGTTTTCTGGTGTTCGGCGCGGGCTTTCATGTAGGCGACGAAATGGGCGGCGCCCCGCAGGGCGGCCACGGTGATCCCGGCCATCATGACCGCCGACATGGCGGTCACATTCGCCGGGCCGCCGTTTTCGGCGGGCGGCCCGGCCGGTGCGGCGTATTCGCTTTCGCGGGAAAGCTCGGGGTTGTCGGGGATCGACAGGGACGCGGGCGGGGCCAGGTCGGTGGCGAGCGGGGCCAGCACCGGAGGGCCGTCGGGCGGCCGGTCCTCGGCCACGACCCCCGGCACCGTCAGCCGGGGGAACCCGAGCACGGTCCCCCCGTCGTTGTCGGCCATCGGGCCTCCAATCGGGATGTCACGCTCCGTCACGCATCCGGGGGTCCTTCGCGCGTACGCGTGCACGCGTACGTGGGACCCCCGGATTCACGGAGCAGAGTGATGATGATGAGCGCGAAGCGTCACCAAGGGGGCGCGTGTCAGGACGCGGCGTGCTGCTGGGTCCAGGCGCTGAGCATCCGCACCAGATCGGCCCACGCCTCCTCGTTGGTGCCGGCCAGCGTGCGGGCCAGGTCCCATAGCTCCCGCGCCCGGTCCGCGTTCGTCGTCGTCGCCGCCAGGCGCTTCTGCCAGTAGGCGACCTGACCCGGGGAAAGCGGCATCAAGCACTCTCCTTCAGGAAGTCGAGGAACGCCGGAGCCTGCTTCTCTCCGGAATTCCCGTCCGCCTTCCCGGAAAGCGCGGAAGAAATCCCGTGAAGGGTCGCGGCGGTGTTCACCGCGTCCGCGCTCCGGGCCGTCTGGAGACCGGCCTTACGGTCCTTCTCCAGGGCTTTCTCGGCGGCGCGGGCCGCACGCTTCTTCGGCGCCTCGACGAACCGGCGGTTGTATTCGGCGTCGAGCTTTCCGGCGGCGTTCACCGCCTCCCGCAGGTGCCGTTCCAGATTGGCGAGCGGCCGGGTCGCGAAGTAGGCGCGCACGCGCGGCTGGAACAGCCTGTCGCCGTCGATGCGCACCGACTCCAGGTCCGCGCGGTACTCGCGCAGCAGGGCCTGGACCTCATCGGCCATCTGCCGCAGCCGCTCGCGCTGCTGGGCGGCGTAGATGGCCGTGCCGCCCGGGGCCGTCAAGTGGTCCGACGTCCACCTGCTCGTGCTGGTCATGGTGTTCCTCCCTTTTCGGGCTCGTTTCGGGTGGCGGCGGGTCAAGCCGAGGCGACGAGCGCCGCAGCGGTCTCGAAGGCGTGGTGCCAGGCCTGGTCGAGCAGGTAGCCGGACTGGGGGTCGCGCTGGAGCCAGCCGCCGCTGCCGGTGGCGTGGGCGAGGCGGACGACGCCGTGGGGCTCGGGGTCCCGCCAGTGGCCGCCCTGCCGGTCGGCGACGTAGTGGGTGGCCGCGCTGAGCGCGAGCGCGGCGGTCACCGGGCCGGGCCGCAGGCGGATGCCGAGCAGGCGGGCGCCGCCGAGCAGTGCGGCGGCCTGAACGGCGGTGTAGGTGGCGACGTGGGCGGCGCAGGCCCGGCGGCCGGCCGCTCCGAGGTTGCCCTTGGTGGTGGCCTGGTGGTCGGTCTGGATCCAGTGGTCGGCGACGTCCGCCGCCGACCGCAGCAGGGCGTAGACGGCGGCGAACCGGGCGGCTCGGATGCTGGTCATGGTGTCTCCGTTCCTGGTCAGGCGGTGTAGCCGAGCTCGGTGGGGTCGGCGCCGTCACGGATGGCGGCGGCGTCGGCGCGCATGTCGCGGGCCTGGGTGCGCAGGATGTGGGCGGCCTCGCGGGCCACGCTGCGGTCCCACGGGCTGTTGGCCGGGTCGGCGACGAAGACATCGGCGGAGTCGGCGGCCTCGGCCTTGTCGGCGGCGCCCCGGTCGAGGGCGTCGGCGAGGGCGGTGGCGTCCGAGGTGGTCCAGCTCATGTGGAAGCTCCTGTCAGCGGTCGACGACGGGCTTGCCGAGGTCGCGGTGGCCGAGGTGGACGGTGATGCCGGTCTTGCCGAGTCGCTTGGCCAGGGCCATGGCCACGGTGGGGGCGCGGTGGCGGCCGCCCGCACAGCCGACCGCGATGGTCAGCGGCGACTCGGCAGGGCCGGCGTCGTAGGCGTCGGCCAACAGCGCGGCGGCGGCGATCAACTCACGGATGCCCGGGGTGGCGAGCACGGCCCGGCGGACGGGCAGGTCGTGGGCGGTGAGGCTGCGCAGGGCCGGGTCGACGTGCGGGTCGCGGAAGTGGCGCCGCAGGTCGAGGGTCAGGTGCGCCTCGGGCGGGGCGTCGTGGAGGTAGCCGAACGAGACGACGCTGATCTCGGTGACGGACATGTCCGGGCCCCTCAGCGCTGGTTCTTGCGGCCGGAGACGGTGCAGGCGGTGACGTCGAGACAGCCGGTGCCGCTCAGGTCGATGTTGCCGGAGACCGTGCGGACGGACAGGCGGCCGGTGGCGCGGGTGCCGGCGGTGATGCGGACGTCGCCGCCGACCGTGTTGACGGTGGTGGCGTGGCCCTCGTGGACGGCGATGCGCACGTCACCGGAGGTGGACCAGATCTCGGCGTCGGCGCCGATGCGCTGGGCGAAGACGTCGCCGGAGACCGTGGTGACCGTCAGGACGTCCACGGAGTCGACGTGCACGTCGCCGGAGGTGGAGGTGATGGCCAGGAGGCGGAGGTGGCCGGTGGCGGTGAGGTCGGCGGAGAGGGTCTTGAGGGCCATGCCGAGGGCGGCGGGCGGCAGGAGCACGGTCGCGGTGACCGGGCTGACGCCGGCGTGGTGGATGCCGCCGCCGGCGACGATCCGGCCGTTGACGATCGTCATCCCGGTGACGTTCCCGGTGACGACGGACTGGGTCACGAGCGTGCGCCCGCTGCGGGTGGTGACGGTGATGCCGCTGTCGACGTGGGGGACGTCGATGTTCAGGGTGTTGCGGTTCTCCGACATCCGGGCCTGGTTGACGGCGTCGGCGGCCGGGCCGTGGTCGTCGTCGGTGGTGAGCAGGACCGTGATGGCCGTGGCGTCGGGGTGGGTGAAGACGCGGACGTCGCCGGTCGGCAGATCGAGGGCGAGCTTGTCGGCGTGGGTGGCGCGGAAGGTGCGAGCGGTGCTCATAGCAGATCTCCCCTGAGGTCAGGCGGCGAGCGGGGCGTGGTCGGCGCAGGTCAGGCAGGTGCCGAGGTGCGCGGGCAGGACGTAGCCGGCGTCCTGCCCGCAGGCGGGGCAGGTGCGGCGGGCGGCGTTGACCTTGGCGAGGGCGGCGGCCCGGGCGGGGGTCATCGGCCGCACGGGCTTGGCCAGGGTGAGGCGGTAGAGGTAGGCGGGGCGGGTACCGCCGTAGCGGGAGCGCCACATGACCTGCGCAGCGACGTCCTGGCCTCCGGGGCGTAGGCCCTTGGCGCGGAGCTGGCGGCGGGTGAAGAGGCCACGCGGCGCCATGCGCCACGGGTAGGTGGGTGTGCCGCCGTGTCGGGCCCCGTCGGGGTCCCAGTGGCGGGGGCGGCTCACCGCTCGGCGTCCGGGCCGAGCCGGTAGAAGCCGTGCAGCTCGATGGGGACGCCGCTGTAGGCGCCGGCGACGGTCAGCCAGGCCGTGTTGCCGCGGTGCCCCTGGTCGACGGCGGAGGGGGCGAGGCCGAGGGCGGTCCGCCACTGTTCGAAGTGGTCGAGGCGGTCGTGCAGGGCGACGTGCAGCCCCCACGTCCACTCGTACGTGCCGGGCACCTGCATCGGGTTCAGGCGGATATTCGGCGCCGGCAGGTTCGGGTGGGAGGTGAGGAGGGCGAGCAGGGCGCCGGCGGCGTTCACCTGCTCGCCGGCCAGGACGGTGGTGTCGGTGGTGGTGGTCACGATGCCTGCTCCTCGGCGCGCGGCGCGGTGGTCTCTTCGGTGGTGGCGGGGACGGCGTGCAGGGCGGGTCGCTCCGGGCGGGCCGAGCGCAGTTCCTGGTAGCGGGCGGCGACCCATCCGACGGACCAGCCGGTCAGGTCGACCGCCTTGCGCTGCGGGATGGTGAGCTTCACGCAGGTCTGGATCTTCAGCCGGGCCTCGTCCTCGGGCAGACGCTCGTCCACGGCCGGCGCGGCAAGGAGTTCCTGCCGCAGCCGCTCGACCTCGCGCTCGGCGTCCTGCTCACGCTCACGCTCACGGCGCTCACGCTCGCTCACCTCGCGCTCACGGCGCTCACGCTCACGCCGCTCGGCGTCCACCCGGCCCTGCTGTTCCTCCCGGACAGCGGCATCGCGGCGGGCCCGTTCCTCGCGTTCCTCGCGAGCCATCCGCTCCTCGTGCTCACGCTGCTCGCGGATCATCTGCTGCTCGTGCTCACGGCGCTCACGCTCGCGCTGGTCGGCCCGCTCCTGCTCGGCCTGCCGGTCTTCGCGTTCCTGCCGACGGCGTTCCTCGGCGCGGCGCTCGCGCTCGGCTCGCTCATTGCGCTCACGGGCTTCACGGGTGGCCAGTGCGGCGGCGATCGCCCGCCGGTAGGCGAGCGAGGTCTCCGCCGTGACGATCAGCAGCAGCGGTGCCACCGCGTGGACCGCCACCCCGACTTTGTCGTGGTCCAGGGCGGACTGACCCACGTTGAGCAGCACCGTCATGAGGCCGGTCATCCAACGCAGCACGACCGGCCACCGGCCGCCGTCGCCGTCGAGTCGGGCAAGCGTGCTGTCCATGCGGACCACGATCACCACCGCCGCGTCCACGACCAGGGGCAGGATCGGGGCCGTCCACTCCCAGCCGTCGGGGGTGTGGTGGGACATCAGCGGGGTCACCGTGAGCACGCTGTAGAGGACCGCGCCGAGCGTGATCGTCCACGTGCCCACGGCCAACGCGCGCTCGGCCGAACGGATCTGGTCCGGGCTCATCCGCAGCTTCACCGCGACCACCGCCGGGTGCGCGGTGAGCGCGTCGTGAGCACGGTGAGCATCGGGGCGTTCATCAGTGAGCACCCCCGGCCGCGCGGCGCTCGCGGGCGGCGAGCTTGCGGCGGCGCTCGCTCACGCTCCACCGCTCGGCGGCGTTCAGCCCGCCGAAGACGCCGTGCTTCTCGCGCCGTTCCAGGGCCAGCTCCAGGCACATCGTGCGGACCGGGCACCCGGCGCAGATCATCTTTGCCCGGCGCTCGGCCCACTCGGCCGCCGCGCGAGCAACCTCGATGTCCTCGGCGTCCTCGTCGACCTCCGGGAAGAACAGGTTGGTGTCGACGCCGGCGCAGGCGGCGCCGCGCAGGTCGCCGTCGCCGTCCGGGCGGTACTCGGCGAGCACGATGGCCGCCGGGCGGGCGACCAGGTGCGGGGTGCGGGTCGCACCGTTGATGAGGGTGTGGAGCTGGGTCATCACGCGGCCGCCTTCCAGGTCAGCACCCGGCGGCGCTCGGCAGTGCGCATCAGCGCGGACGCGAACCGGGCCGTCGGCCCGTCCAGGTCCCGCAGGATGTCCCGCGCGGCGTCGAGCCGGACCCGCCGGTCCTCGGCGGTCTCGTCCTCGCTGCCAGTGAACAGCTCGGCGTCGATGCCGACGCCGAGCGCGAGTTCTGCGAAC
Source organism: Kitasatospora sp. NPDC057542 (assembly GCF_042801945.1). NCBI lineage: Bacteria > Bacillati > Actinomycetota > Actinomycetes > Kitasatosporales > Streptomycetaceae > Kitasatospora > Kitasatospora sp. NPDC057542. The sequence continues at coordinate 2,374 of NZ_JBHVFE010000059.1, read as the reverse complement.
TCGTCCGGCGTCACGGCGTCCTGGCCTGCGACAATCAGTTTCATGGGTCGTGTTCCTTCACTCGGACGGCCCTGAGCGGTCCCGGTGTTCCCGCACCGGGACCGCAGCCGTGTTGGGGACGGACGATCGACGAGCGTCCGCGCGGACCCGACGTACCTCCGCCGAGGCGGCGGGACGCCGGGAACCGTGATCGCTGGTCGATGCCTCACCGGCAGATGGCCCGGCGAGGCGACCTATGTCTCTTGCGGTCGATCGGGTTCATCGGGGCACCTCCTTCGGTCGAGCGGGCAGGGAAACTCACTGCAAGGGGGGCCACGCCCCCACTCTCCGGCCGTTGCTCGCGGTCGCCGGGCCACCTCGCCAGTCAGGGCCGGACCTTGCCGAACCCCTATCCCCTGGCCTTTGCGGAGATTGCAGCGTCCTCCGCCTCAGCTCACAGACGTGCCATCAAGGCGTTGTTGCACGAGCCTTGAGATGCATCTGCGCAGGTCAAGCAAGCCCCGAAGTCATGTTGAGGTCCTGTCCTCAACTCCTCTTTAGGAGCTGGAATGACTATGACGGGTTCTCAGGAAGTCGTCAACTCCTCTTGAGGACTTATCCTGGGCGAGTCACGCACCGATGGACGGCGGAGGCCACCATGGCGAAGAGGTACGAGCGCATCGCAGACGCGCTACGGGAAGAGATCCGTGCAGGTCGGCTCAAGCCCGGCAACAGGCTTCCGGCAGAAACGGCACTGGCGGACCAGCACGGAACAAGCGTGCCGACCGTGCGGCAGGCGGTCGGTGTCTTGGAGGCGGAAGGGCTAGTCGAGCGGCAGCATGGCCGGGGGACGTTCGTCCGAAAGGAGCCAACCAGGATCGTCCGGGACGGCGCGCGTCACCAGTGGGAGAAAGATCGAGCCCGGCAGCCCGAATCGGAGCGGCGCTCGACCGGTGCGACGGAGCGAGACACCGGTCTGACCATCGACGACTTGGTCTTTGAGGCCAAGTACGCACAGGTGTCAGCGCCAGCCGAGCTTGCGGAGGAGTTCGGTGTACCTGAAGGCACGATGCTGCTTCGCAGGACGTACCGAACCAGGTACCGGGAGGAGCGAACGCCGCTCAACCGCGCGGAGTCCTACCTGGTGCTCGACATGGTCGCCGGCAACCCTGACCTGTTGCGTGACGATCAGGAACCATGGCCCGGGGGAACTCAAAACCAGCTCTGGACCGTCGGGATCGAACTGGACCGGATTGTGGAGTCGTTCCGGGCCCGGCCGCCCACGCCGGAAGAGGCGGAGGAGTTGGGCCTGTCGGCGGGCGTGTCGGTGATCATCTGCCGAAAGGTCAGCATCGACATTAACGACCGAGTGGTCGAGGTGTCCGACGTGGTCCTGCCGGGCGATCGTGCAGAACTGACCTTCACGAGCAAGCTGACAAGGTGGTGAGCATGACCAACATCCTGACCGTCATCACGGCGGTGCATGGCCCGTCGGCGCCGTTCTTGGCCGACGCCTACAAGTCGCTTGTAGATCAGCAGCTCCCCGAAGGGTGGAGCTGGCAGTGGGTGATTCAGGAGGATGGGGAGACGGGCGCGGTGGCGCCGCACGTCCCCGAAGACCCCCGGATCAGCTTCGGTCAGGGGCGCCATGGGCGCGCTGGGGTTGCCAGGACTCTGGCGCTGTCTCGGGCGGAAGGAGAGTTCGTCAAGGTCTTGGATGCCGACGACATGCTGACCCCGGGCACATTGGCTCGCGATCTGGCTGCGTTGGGGAACCCGGGCATCTGCTGGAGTACGTCCCGGGTGCTCGACCTTCTGCCGGACGGCTCCACCGTCGGATTCGACCAGGATCCGCCGGAAGGTCCGATTGAGCGCGGTGCCGTGCTTGAGCACTGGAAGGCCCACGACTTCCGAGCCCAAGTGCACCCCGCGACGCTGTGCGTTCGGAGGGACCTTCTCCTGGCACTCGGAGGCTGGATGGCGCTTCCAGCGTCCGAGGACACCGGCCTTCTGCTCGCTCTGAATGCGGTGAGCCAAGGATGGTTCAGCGCAGAGACGGGCCTTCTGTACCGCAAGTGGCCGGGGCAGAGCACCAGTCAGCCCGCGCATGGACAAGGGGAGGAGCGGTCGGCTCGCATGGCCGTAATCGAGGCGCGGGCGCGCGCCCTCTCGGCGCTCGACGGGTGGCGAGTTGAAAGCTGAACCTGATCGTGGGCCAGGTGTGGGCCATGGCTCGCCAACGGCGGCGTTGATACGGTGTTGCCCCTGGTCAGGGCCAGTGCGGACGGCGCGACGGAATTGTTCTTGAAAACTGTCGTGGCGTGACCCGTCACCGTGGGTTCGAATCCCACGCTCTCCGCTGGTGAGGAACACCCAGCTCAGGGCGGGTATCGGC
>NZ_JBHVFE010000058.1:0-29105 GCF_042801945.1 Kitasatospora sp. NPDC057542 | reverse complement strand
CCGTCCGACGTTTCAAACTCTAGCCGATCTCCGCTCCGAAAAGCGAATCCGACCGCAACCCGATAAAACGCGCACGCCGAATACGCACCAGGCCGTCACGCGGAAAAGCGAAAAAGCGAAAACGACCGGCACGAACCGGGAGGTGGTGTTTCAGGGGATTGGCCGCTCCGGGACCGTCCGCGCAGACGCGTGTCCGGTGCTCCCTGCCGAGCGACTAGAGAACACTACCCCTCTCCGACACCGGAGGCAAACCCGCGCCTGAGACGGTCCGGGTGCAGAGCGCCCGGCCGGGCTTCACGTACTCGCCGTTGGGGTGGTCGTTGCCGGTGACCCAGCGGCAGGCGGTGGCCTCGTCGCGGCCGCCGTCGCGGTGTCGCCGCAGCAGGCGCTCCTCGCGGACGTCGTCGTCGGTGTGCACGTACCAGAGCTCGTGCAGCAGCCGGCGGGCGTCGGGCCAGGGTGCGTCGGCGGAGGCGAGGTAGTTGCCCTCGGTGATGACGAGCCGGGTGTGCGGGCGGACTACATGGCGGGCGGCGACCGGTTCGTCCAGGGCGCGGTCGAAGTCCGGGACGTAGATGTCCTGGAAGCGGTCGTCGGCGATGCGGCGCAGCAGGGCGACGTAGCCGTGGGCGTCGAAGGTGGCCGGGGCGCCCTTGCGCCGGGTCAGGCCAAGGCGGTCGAGCTGGGCGCCGGAGAGGTGGAAGCCGTCGAGCGGGACGTAGGCGGCGGTGCCGGGGCCTTCGGCGCGCTCGACCTCGGTGACCAGGTGGCGGGCCAGGGTGGACTTGCCGGCACCGGGCGGGCCGGCAAGTCCGAGGATCGTGCGGGCGTTGCTGCCCCGGCCCCGGAGGAAGCCGAGGGCGAGGGCGGTGAGGCGGTCCTCGTTCATGGCCGCACCTTACTCAGGGCGCCCCGTCCCGGGCAGGGCTCGCCGGGCCGGATCGGCTCAGCGGTCGGCGAGGGCGGGCAGGTCGAGGGTGAGGGTGCCGGCGTCGGCGTCGAGCAGGGCGGGAACGCCGAGCGGGACGGTGAGGGTGGACGGGCAGTGGCCGAAGCCCAGCTCCCAGAGCACGGGGACGCCGAGCCCGCCGAGCCGGTCGAGCATCACGTCCCGGACCCGCTCGGGCCGTCCGCAGCCCTCCCAGGAGCCGAGGGCCAGGCCGGCCACGCCGTCGAGGGCGCCGGAGCGCAGGAGCTGGGTGAGCAGCCGGTCGAGCTGGTAGGGGTGCTCGTTCACGTCTTCGAGCAGCAGGATGCCGCCCTCGTAGGAGGGCCGGGCGGCGGGCGTGCCGCGCTCGGCGGTGAGGACGTGGAGGCAGCCACCGGCCGTGACGCCGCGGGCCTGGCCGGGAACGAGCGGGGCGGCGGTGGGTGAGGTGAGGACGGTGGTGGCGGCAGGGTCGAAGAGGGTGCGGCGCAGGTGCTCGGCGGTCGGGCTGTCGGAGACGAAGGAGGCGCCGGCGGCCAGCGGTCCGTAGAGGGTGGCGAGGCCGAGGCGCTGGGCGAAGGCCTCGTGCAGGGAGCTGACGTCGCTGAAGCCGATGAAGGGCTTGGGCCCGGCGGCGCGCATCGCGGTCCAGTCCAGCAGGTCGAGCATGCGGTGCACGCCGTACCCGCCGCGGGCGCAGATGACGGCGTCGACGGTGGGGTCGACCCAGGCGGACTGGAGGTCGCCGGCACGATCGGCGTCGGTGCCGGCCAGGTAGCCGAGGGAGGAGTGGGTGTCGAGGACGTGCGGGGCAACGGTGACGCGCAGCCCCCAGGAGCGGAGGATCGCGCACCCTGCGGTGAGGCGTTCGGCGTCGATGGGGCCGCTGGGGGCGACGACGGTGATGTGGTCGCCGGGTCGCAGGTGCGGCGGGCGGGTCAGTCCCTGGCCGGGTGTGGTCGGGTGCTGGTCCATGGGCCGGGCCACCTTTCGGGCGCGGGAGCGGGGTGCGGGCGGTCGCGCTGTGGCCGCGACCGCCCGGTGACGATATGCCCCGTGTCAACCGGCCGATGTCCGCCGGTCGGCGTCCGCCGGATGCGGTCCGCGGGTCGGCAGGTCCCGACGGGGGACCCGGCAGGCTCCTGCAGACTCCGTCGCGCTCGGGAAGGGCGGGCGGTGGGTGCTCTTCAGATCACCGCCCCCATCACCTCCCGGACCTCGGTGAGGGTGGCGTCGGCGACGGCGTTGGCGTGCTCGGCGCCGTCGCGCAGGACCTGCCGCAGGTGGCCCCGGTCGGCGGCGAGTTCGGCCCGGCGGGCGCGCATCGGGCGGAGGAACTCGTTGACGGACTCGGTGACGGTGCGCTTGAGCGCGGCGGCGCCGCCGTCGCCGATCTCCTCGGCGACGGCCTCGGGGGCGCGGTCCTGGCAGAGCGCGGCGAGCAGGACGAGGCTGGAGACCTCGGGCCGGTTGACCGGGTCGTAGCCGATCCGGCGGTCGGCGTCGGTCCTCGCACCGCGGATGATCCGGGCGGTCTCGTCCTCGGTGGCGCCGAGGGCGACGGCGTTGCCCCGGCTCTTGCTCATCTTGCCGCCGTCGGTGCCGAGCAGCATCGGGGCGTCGGAGAGCAGGGCCTGCGGGCGGGGGAAGACGGCGCGGCCGTCGGCGTGCGGGTAGCGCTCGTTGAACCGGCGGGCGACGGTGCGGGCGACTTCGAGGTGGGGCAGCTGGTCCTGGCCGACCGGCACCAGGTCGGCCTTGCAGAAGAGGATGTCGGCGGCCTGGTGGACGGGGTACGTGAACATCAGGCCGCTGACGGCGGACTGCCGGGAGTGGGCGATCTCGTCCTTGACGGTGGGGTTGCGGCCCAGTTCGGCGACGCTGACCAGGCTGAGGAAGGGAAGCAGCAGCTGGTTGAGGGCGGGGACGGCGCTGTGCGGGAAGATCGTCGCCCGCTCGGGGTCGAGGCCGGCGGCGAGGTAGTCGAGGACGAGGTTCTCGGTGTGCTCGGCAAGCCGGTCGGCGAGGTCGCGGTCGGTGATGACCTGGTAGTCGGCGACCACGACGAACATCTCGACGCCCTGGTCCTGGAGCCGGACCCGGTTGCGCAGGGTGCCGAAGTAGTGGCCGAGGTGGAGCGGTCCGGTGGGGCGGTCCCCGGTGAGGACGCGGTGGGCAGTCGGGTCGTCGGACGGAACGGGGACGGCGGCGCGAACGGGAGCCGCGGCGGCGGCGATGGTCTCGGTGGTCAAGGTCTCTCTCCTCGGTGCGGCGGTGGTGGCGGCCGTCCGGGGCGAGGGGCCCGTCCTGCGGGGAGCGCGGAAAACGCAGCAGGGCCGTCCATCCCGGACGGCCCTGGGTCAGGCGAGTGGGGTGGCCGTCCTAGGACGGCCACCAGCACAGGCCCACGAAGCGCTTCATGCGCCCAACAGTAGTGGCGTCAGTCCTCCACGACCAGCGCCGGGGTGTCCTTGCGCAGCGTCTCGCCGCGGAAGAACTCCGGCCGGATGAAGCCGTACCAGGTCATCAGCCCGGCGCCGAGCAGCAGGATGCCGACGCCGATCACGAAGACCGAACCGATGCCGAAGACCGAACCGCTGCCGTAGTCGGGGGCCCAGGCGTCGGTGAGGGTCTGCAGGAAGACCGCGCTGAGCAGCACGCCGCCGAGGAACGGGGCGACGCCCTTGAGCAGCAGGTCGCGGGCACCGGTGCGCAGCGAGCGGCGGAAGTACCAGACGCAGGCGAAGGCGGTCAGCGCGTAGTAGAAGCAGATCATCAAGCCGAGCGCCAGGATGGTGTCCTGGACGACGTTCTCGCTGATCAGGCTCATGCCGACGTAGAAGACCGCGGTGGCGATGCCCGCCGCGACGGTGGCGTAGCCCGGGGTGCGGTAGCGCGGGTGGACGGCGCCGAAGCGCGGTGGCACGGCGCGGTAGGCGCTCATCGCGAGCAGGGTGCGGGCCACCGGGATGAAGGTGGTCTGCAGGCTGGCGGCGGCGCTGGCGACGACGGCCAGGAAGAGCAGGATGCTCCACGGCGAGCCGAGCACCGGGCGGGCCAGCGCGGCGAAGACGTTGTCGGCGGTGGCCGGGTTGCCGAGACCGTTGCCGGTGGTGCCGACGCCCGCGAACATCTGGGAGGCGATCGCGACCAGCAGGTACGAGCCGACCAGGGTGACCATGGAGATCATCGCGGCGCGGCCGGGGGTCTTGGCGCTGCCCTGCGTCTCCTCGTTCATGGTCAGGCAGGTGTCCCAGCCCCAGTACATGAAGATCGACAGCGACAGTCCGGCGGTGAACGCGCTGAACGAGTCGACTTCGAGCGGGTTGAGCCAGGAGAGCGAGAAGCCGATCGAGTCGGGCAGGTCGCCGGAGGCGGCCTTGCCGATGGCGATGGCGGAGAAGAGCAGCAGCACGGCCAGCTGGAGGCCGACCAGGCTGTACTGGAACCACTTGGTGGCGGTCATCCCCCGGTAGCTCATCGCGGTGGCGCCGGCGATCAGCAGGACCACGGTGAGCAGGTGGACGGCCTTGTTCTGGTCGAGTTCGGTGACCCAGCTGCTGCCGGTCATCTCCCCCAGCATCAGGTACAGGAAGTCGGTCGCGACCCCGGCCAGGTTGGAGAGCACGATGATGGTCGCCACCGTCAGGCCCCAGCCGGCCATCCAGCCGATCCGGGGGCCGAAGGCCCGGACGCCCCAGGTGAAGGACGTGCCGCAGTCCGGGAAGTCCTTGTTCAGCTCCTTGTACGCGAACGCGACGAGCAGCATCGGCAGGAAGCCCGCCAGGAACACCGCAGGCATCTGGACGCCGACCGCGGTGACGGTCGGACCGAGCGTGGCGGTCAGGCAGTAGACCGGGGCGACCGTCGAGACGCCCAGCACCACGCTGCTCAGCAGGCCGACGGAACCGCCCCGTAGACCCTTGTCCCCCGCTCCCCCAGCGGTCCCCTGATCGGCGGGGACCCCACCACTGATGCCACTGACCGGGGCACCCTGCGGAGCGCCGGGCGCCATTGCCCGGCCGCTGCTCGTGTGCTCTGAGAGCTGCTGATCAAACACCAGCGCACCCTAGATCCGGGCATGGAAGGTTGAGTAGACCAACCCTTGGTGATCTAAACCACGTGCTTCGATTCGTCCCCATGGAGGCCGACTGAGTCGATGCATTCACGCCTTGTTAGCCCATGTACCTTTGTTTCAAAGGATCTGAGCCAAGAAAATTTCTTCCTTTTGCCAAGGTTCGTCATAGTTTGCCCTCCCGGCACGGAGGGGTCGCGACCCCGCCGCCTTCGAGTTCAGATAGGTTTGCCTAACCTAATTTCGATCGCGAAGGAGCGTCGCGTGCCCACCACCTCCGACGACCAGGCCCTCCTCCCCCGCACCGCCACCCGCCGCAGGTTCCTCACCGCAGGGATCGCCGGAGGCGCGGTGCTCGGCCTCGGCGGGCTGCTCACCGCCTGTGGCGGATCGGGCGGATCGGGCGGCAGCGCCGATTCGACCCCGGGCGGCGGCTCCTCCCCGAACCAGAAGTCGGTCAAGCAGGGCGGCGACGACTACGCCACCGTGATCGAGAAGATGAAGGGCTTCGGCACCGACGCCGCCCCCGGCGTCTACCCGCGCACCCTCAAGCACGCGATGGGCGAGACCGTCATCCCGGCCAGGCCCACCCGCGTCGTGGTGCTGGACACCGGCGAGCTCGACAACGTCGTCGCCCTCGGCATCCAGCCGGTCGGCGTCGTGCACACCGACGGTTCCAAGTCCCTGCCGTCCTACCTCAAGGACAAGGCCGGCAGCCCTGCCGCCGTCGGCACCATCAACAGCCTCAACCTGGAGGCGATCGCCGCGCTCAAGCCGGACCTGATCCTCGGCAGCCAGCTGCGCGCCCAGGACCAGTACGTACAGCTGTCCAAGATCGCGCCGACCGTCTTCTCGCTGCGCCCCGGCTACCCCTGGAAGCAGAACTTCCTGCTCAACGCGAGTGCGTTCGGCCTGGAGGCCGAGGCCGGGACGCAGCTCGACGCGTACCAGGCGGCGGCCGCGGCGATCGGCGCGAAGCTCGGTGACAAGCGGCCCACCATCACGCCGCTGCGCTTCATGCCGGGCCGGACCCGGCTCTACGCCGAGCTCTCCTTCATCGGCACCATCCTCACCGACGTGCCGCTGCCGCAGCCCGGGATCGAGCAGGTCCGGGAGCTCGCGGTGGAGGTCAGCCCGGAGCAGATCGACAAGGCCGACGCCGACTGGATCTTCTACGGCGTGTACGGCAGCCCCAGCTCGACCAACCAGGACGCGGTGCTGGGCGGCGCGCTCTGGAAGACGCTCGGAGCGGTCAAGTCCGGTCAGGCCCGGCCGGTTTCGGACGAGACCTGGTTCCTCGGGCTCGGCGTGATGGCGGCGAACGCGGTGCTCACCGACCTCAAGGGCTTTGTGGCGCCCGGAAGTTGATACTGACCGGCGGGGCAGGGGCGGGGTCGGCACGCAGAACAGGACGCCGTTCCGGTCGTGTGGCAACGGTGTTCGCCCAGCGCTGTCTTGGGCGATCCCCCGCTCATCCCGCACCGATCCCGCGGTGGTGTCGCGCACACCGTCGGGTCCGACGCTTGGAGCTGATCGCGTGGTGCGGGAGGATCGTCGGGACCGTTCCCCGAAGGGCCCGCAGATGACCTCGCTCCACCCCGCCGCAACCGCCCCGTCCCTGCCCGGCCCGCCCGGGGACAGTGCCGGATCCTCACCCCCGTCCGCCGAGCCCGGCCCGCCCGCCGCGGCCGTCCCGATGTGCTCGATCGCGTCCGCCGCCGAGCCCGGTGCGGCCTCGCCCGGCTCCCCGGAGGGGGCGGCGCGCCAGGACGGTGCGGCGCGCCACGACTCGGTGCCGCAACCGCGCAGCCGGAACGACGCGCCGGCAGCCGGCCCGGAGACCGACGGCGATCCGACCACGTCGCGGCTGCGGGCGGCGTTCACCGACCGGCTGCGGGCCGCGCACGCCCAGGGCCGCTCCGTCGCCGAACTGGCGGACGCGTGCCGCCGACCGGCCGCGGAGGTGCGGGCTCTGCTCGGCCTGGCCGCGGACGGTCCGGCCGTGCCCGGCGCTTCCACCGACGGTGCTGCCGGAGCAACCGGCACCCCCGACGGGCCGGAAGGGGTCGGGGCCGAGGCCGGGTTCGTCCGGTTCGGGCCCGCCGCCGCGCCGCCGGAGGGTGGCCCGTCCGTGCCGGCGCCGCGTCCGGTGCACGAAGAGCCGCGGATCCTGGGGTCCCGGCGGCCGTCGCCCTCGCGGCGACTGCGCCGGATGCACCCGCAGGCCGTCCAGACCGGGCAGGGGGCGACCGCACGGGAGACGGCCGCGACCGGCCCGAACAGGACGGATCTGCCGGATGCCACCGGGCGGGCGGACGAACGCGCCGGTACGGCCGGTGCGGCGACGCAGGCGCCGTCGTTCGAGGCCGGAGCCGGAGCCGGTATCGGCGTCGGGGGCTCCGGTGGGGCCGGCCCGGCTGCCACCGGCCCCGCCGCCGGAGCCTCGTGGGCCGAACCGCCGCTCGGCATCCTGATCGGCGGCAGCCCCGTGCCGGCCGAGGGCCTCGGCCGGCCGGAGGAGCGCGCACCCGTCCGGGTGGCGGCCGAGCCGATCCGGGTCGGCCACGGCACCTGTCTGGTGGTGCTGCCCTCCTGGCGGCCCGCCATCGCCGTCTCGGTGTCGACCGAGCAGCTGCTGTCCGCGACCGGACTCGGCTTCGAACAACTGGCCGGCGCACAGCTGACGGTGCTGATGAACCCCGCCGCACTGCACGACCGGGAGCTGGAGCTGCACGGCTGGGAGTCCGCTCCGGCCGGGCGGACCCGGCGCGGCAGGCGCACGTAGCCGCTCCGCCGGGCGCCGTCCGGCGATGGGCAGCGCGGGCGTCGTGGGCCCGACGGGTCCGGCAGGCCTGACCGGGCTATCGGGCCTGATCGGGCTGACGGGTGACCGGGCTAACGGGCCTGATCGGGCTGACGGGTGACCGGGGCGTTCGGGACGTACCCGAGGTCGACGGGCACCGGCGGCCGCCCGTCCACGGCCCAGCCCGCGCGGACCGCGTCCAGCAGTTCCGGCAGTGCGGGCGGCCAGAGCGCGTCGGCGTTCTCGTCCGCGAGGTCGGCCGGGGTCCACCACCGCCAGTCCAGGATCCGGTCGACGGCGTGCACCTCGCTGACGTCGCCGACCGGGCCGCGGTGCGGGCCGCCGGTGAGGTAGATGTGCTCGTGCTGGCGGACCGGAGTGCCGTGCCAGGTGAAGTCGTGCTCCCAGGTGCAGAGCAGCGGGCCGGGTTCGAGGTCGCTCCAGCCCGTCTCCTCCCACAGCTCGCGCCGGGCGCCGTCCCACGGGGTCTCACCCGGCTCCAGTCCGCCGCCCGGCATGGCCCAGTGCACGCCGACCTCGTCGTTGTCCGAACGGAGCAGGAAGACCGAGCCGTTCTCGTCCAGGACCACCGTGCGGGCGGCCTGCCTCGGCTTGCGTTTGCGCTGACGCAGCAGATTTCGCATCGGGTCACTCTCGCAGCAGCCGGCAGGGGCGTCGAGCGGATTCGGCACTCCGGTCGGGTGCTTGAGCCGGCCGGTCCGTCGTGGCGGGCGCACGACCCGCCGAGCGGCCGTACCCTGACGGCCATGCCCGTACCCGCGATCATCTTCCCCGCCGATCCGCTCAACCCGCGCCGGCCCGACCCGCACTTCGCCTGGGAGGCCAGGATGCTGCGGGAGTTGGGCGGCGAGCACCACCTGGTCGACCATGACGGGCTGCTCGCCGGGCGGGCCGAGGAGGCGGTCCGGCGGGTTCCGCGGGACAGCGGCCCGCTCTGGTACCGGGGTTGGATGCTGCCATCCGCCCGGTACGCCGACTTCGCCGCCGCGCTCACCGCCCGCGGCGGCAACCTGCTGACCAGCGCGCCCGGGTACGCGGCGGCCCACGAACTGCCGGGCTGGTACGGCGTGTTCGAGGGCGCGACCCCGGCCAGTGCGTGGATCCCGTCCGACGGGCCGGCGGCGCCAGGGCCGGCGGAGCTGGCGGAGGCCGCGGCCCGGCTCGGTGGGCGCGGCCCGGCGATCGTCAAGGACTACGTGAAGTCGCGCAAGCACGAGTGGCGCGAGGCCTGCTACGTGCCCGAGTTGTCCGACCTGGCGGCCGTCGGCCGGGTGGTGGAACGGTTCGTCGAACTGCAGGGCGAGTTCCTGGCGGGCGGTGTGGTGCTGCGGCAGTACGAGGAGTTCGAAGGCGCGGGCTTCCCGGCGGACGGCCCGGTCGGCACGAACGGTACGAGCGGGATGGCCGGTACGAGCGGGCCGGCCGGTGCAGCCGGTGCGGCCGGTCCGGAGCGCGCGGACGGCGGCGGACCGGGGGCCGGTGGGCGGGCCGTGGAGGCCCGGGTGTGGTGGTTGGACGGCCGGCCCGTCCTGGTCGGGCCGCACCCGGACGCCCCGCGCCAGGCCGTCGAGCCCGACCTCACCGAGGTTCCGGCGCTGGTCCGCAGGCTCGGCTGCCGCTTCGTCACCACCGACCTCGCCAGCCGGGCGGACGGCTCCGGCTGGCGGGTGGTCGAGGTCGGGGACGGGCAGGTGAGCGACCTGCCCCGGGGCATCGACGCCTCGGCGCTGCTGGCCTCGCTGATCGCCGCCTGACGATCCGCAGGTGAAGGGACGTCAGGCGGCTCGCGGGTGAGCGGGGTTCCGGGTGCGGAGCGGCCCTATCCTGCGGCGACGGCCTCGACCGCCGGGTGGCCGTCGGCGATGAACGCCTGCCAGAGCCGGGCGTAGGTGCCGCCCCGGGCGAGCAGTTCGGTGTGCGTGCCGTCCTCGACCACCCGGCCGTGGTCCAGCACGATCACCCGGTCGGCGCGCTCGGCGGTGGTCAGGCGGTGGGCGATGACCAGGGTGGTCCTGCCCCCGCTGAGCCGGTCCGCAGCCTGGTTGACCGCCGCCTCGGTGGCCAGGTCGAGCGCCGCGGTGGCCTCGTCGAGCAGCAGGATGTCCGGGTCGACCAGCTCGGCCCGGGCCAGCGCGATCAGCTGGCGCTGGCCCGCCGAGAGGTTGCGCCCGCGGCCCGCCACCTCGTGGTCGTAGCCGCCCGAGAGCCGGACGATCATGTCGTGCGCGCCGACCGCCCGGGCCGCCGCCTCCACCTCGGCCGCCGAGGCGTCCGGCCGTCCGTACGCGATCGCCTCGCGGACGGTGCCCGCGAACAGGTACGCCTCCTGCGGCACCACGCCCAGGCGGTGGCGGTACTGCGCCAGGTCGTAGCAGGTGAGGTCGACCCCGTCCACCCGGACGGTGCCCTCCGTCGCGTCGTAGAACCGGGCGACCAGCTTCACCAGCGTCGACTTGCCGGCGCCGGTCTCGCCGACCAGCGCAACCGTCTGCCCGGCCGGGATGTGCAGGTCCACGCCGCTCAGCACGGTCGGAGCACCGTCGGCGCCGCCGTTGTAGGCGAAACCGACCCCCTCGAAGGAGATCTCGCCGCGCAGGCCCTTGGCCACCGGGACCGGGTCGAGCGCCTCGGCGGTGGTGGTCGGGGTGCGCAGCAGCTCGCGGATGCGGCCGAGCCCGACCGAAGCCTGCTGGTAGCCGTCGAACACCTGGGACAGCTGGTTGACCGGCGCGAAGAACAGGTCGATGTAGAGCAGGTACGCGACCAGCGCACCGACCGTCAGCGTCCCCGCGTCGACCCGGGCGGCGCCGACGATCAGCACCAGCGCGGCGGCCACGCTGGAGAGGAACTGGACGAACGGGAAGTACAGCGAGATGTAGAGCTGGGCCCGGACCCGGGCCTCGCGGTAGGCGATGCCACGGGCCACGAAGCGGTCGGTGTTGGTGTCCAGGCGGCGGAAGGCCTGGACGATCCGCATGCCGGCCACGTTCTCCTGGAGGTCGGCGTTGACGGCGCTGATCAGGTCGCGGGAGCGCTCGTACTGGTCCTTGGACTTCTTGCGGAACACCAGGGTGGCGATCACCAGCAGCGGCAGGACGGCGAAGACCACCAGGGCCAGGCCGGCGTCGATGATCAGCAGGGCGGCGAAGATCCCGGCGAAGGTCAGCAGGCTGACCACGGCGGTGACCATGCCGGTCTGGAGGAAGGAGGTCAGCGAGTCCAGGTCGGTGGTCATCCTGGTCATGATCCGGCCGGTCAGCTCGCGCTCGTAGTAGTCCAGGCCGAGCCGGTTGAGGTGGGCGAAGATCTTGAGCCGGAGCGTGTAGAGGACGCGCTCGCCGGTACGGCCGCTGACCCGGTTCTCGGCGCCCTGCACCACCCAGTCCAGCAGGACCACGACGAGTGCGGTGAGCGAGGCCACCGCGACGCCGGACATCAGGCCCTTGCGGACGCCCTCGTCGATGCCGTGCCGGATCAGCACCGGCAGCACCAGGCCGGCCGCTGCGTCCAGGGCGACCAGCAGGAAGGCGATGAGCAGCGGGGTGCGGAAGGGGCGCAGCAGACGGCGTAGGGTGAAGTCGGGGTCGCCGGCCTCGGCCTCGGCGCGGGGGACGGCCGGGGTGTCGGAGGCGGGCGGGAGGGCCGCGACCTTGTCCAGCAGGTCGGGGTCGGCGGTGCGGGCGGCCTTGGCCAGGGCGGGGGTGGGGAGGGCGGGGGTGGCCTGGGTTCCGGTGGTTCCGGCGCTGTCGGTGGTTCCGGCGCTGTCGCTCCCGGGGGCCGTCTGTGCGTCGCCGGTGGGAGCGCCGCCGGCGGCCTGCTGCTCGGTCGCCCGCCCGGACGCCTCTGCGGACGCCGGTTCAGGGATGGACTGCCGGCCGGTGCGACCGGCCTCGGGGTCGGTGATCAGGGCCCGGTACTGGGGACATCGGGCTTCGAGTTCCTCGTGCGTTCCGAGGTCCAGCAGCCGACCGCGCTCCAGGACGGCGATCCGGTCGGCGAGCTGGAGGGTCGAGCGGCGGTGGGCGATCAGCAGCGTGGTGCGGCCGGTCATCACCGAGCGCAGCGCGTCGTGGATCTCCGCCTCGATCTGCGGGTCCACGGCCGAGGTGGCGTCGTCCAGCAGCAGGATCCGGGGGTCGGTGAGGATCGCCCGGGCCAGCGCGATGCGCTGGCGCTGGCCGCCGGAGAGGGTCAGGCCCTGCTCGCCGACCTTGGTGTCGTAGCCGTCCGGCAGCGCACGGATGAACTCGTCGGCCTGGGCGGCGCGGGCGGCGGCGACCACCTGCTCGTCCGTGGCGTCCGGGCGGCCGTACGCGATGTTGGTGCGGACCGACTCGGAGAAGAGGAAGCTCTCCTCGGGGACGATGCCGACCGCCGCACGGACCGAGTCCAGGGTGAGGTCGCGCAGGTCGTGGCCGTACAGGCGGACGGCGCCGGCGGCGGGGTCGTAGAAGCGGGGCACCAGCTGGGCCACCGTCGACTTGCCGGAGCCGGAGGCGCCGACCAGGGCGAGGGTCTCACCGGGAGCCAGCTTCAGGCTGAGGCCGTGCAGGACGGGGGCGGGGTGCTCGGGGTCGTAGCGGAACTCGACCCGGTCGAACTCCAGGGCGACGTCGGGGGTCCGCGCACCGACGGTGGCGGCGGGGGCGGTGGTGCCGGAGGCGGTGGCGGCGGGGGCGGTGGCGGCGGGGGCGTCGGCCGGTACGCCGTTCTCCGGGGCCCCGGCCGGGGTGTCGCCGTGCGCGAGGTCCAGGGTGCGGGCGTCCGGGCGCTCCTGGACCAGCGGTCGCTCGTCGATCAGCTGCAGGACGCGCTCGACGCCGGCCCGGGCCTGCTGGCCGACGGTGATGACCATGGTCAGCATCCGCACCGGGCCGGTCATCTGGGCGACGTAGGTGGAGAAGGCGACGAAGGTCCCGAGCGTGACCCGGCCGTCGACGGCCAGCCAGCCGCCGAAGGCCAGGACGCCGACCTGGGCGAGTGCCGGGATCGCCTGCATCGCCGGGTTGTAGCGGGCGTTCAGCCGGATCGACCGGAGGCGGGCCGCGAAGAGGTTGCGGGAGGCCAGCTCCAGCTTGTCGCGTTCCTGCGCCTCCTGGCCGAAGCCCTTGACCACGCGGACGCCGCCGATCGCGCCGTCCACCACGCCCGCGACGGCGGCCGCCTCCTGCTGGGCGGCCCAGGTGGCGGGGAACAGGCGCTTGCGGCTGAGTACCGAGACCCACCACAGCGCGGGGGCCATGACCAGGGCGATCAGGGTGAGCGGCGGGGACAGCCAGACCATCACGGCCAGCGACATGACGAACATCAGCAGGTAGCCGGTCATCATCGGCAGCATCGAGAGCAGACCGTTGACCAGCTGGAGGTCGGAGGTCGCACGCCCGACCACCTGGCCGGTGTCCAGCCGGTCCTGACGG
The DNA here is from genome assembly GCF_042801945.1 of Kitasatospora sp. NPDC057542. Taxonomy (NCBI): domain Bacteria; kingdom Bacillati; phylum Actinomycetota; class Actinomycetes; order Kitasatosporales; family Streptomycetaceae; genus Kitasatospora; species Kitasatospora sp. NPDC057542. The sequence goes on along the minus strand of NZ_JBHVFE010000058.1, from coordinate 15,861 downwards.
TGGCCGTCGAGCCGGCCGAGCGAGCGGAACAGGTCGCTGCGCATGTCGTGCTGGACGTCGACCGCGAGCCGGCCGCCGTAGTAGCGGCGGACCTGGGTGCAGCCGAAGACCACGAGGGCCGCGAGCAGCAGCACCACCGCCCAGGGGGCCAGCGAACGGGTGTGGGCGACGATGACGTCGTCGATGATCAGCTTGGTGACCAGTGGCACCAGCGCGGTGACGGCCATGCCGAGGAGCGAGGCGCCGAAGGCGAGCAGCAGGCTGCGGCGGGACCGCCAGCTGTAGCCGATCAGGCGGCGCAGCCAGCCGGCCGACTCGGCACCCTCGGCAGCGGGCTGGGTGTTCTCGACGGCGGGCCCGCCGTCTCCGGCGACCGGCCCGGCGTTCTCGACGGCGGGCTGCAGGCTGTCGACGGGGACCTCCGGGGTCGGGCCGGGGGCCGGGGGGCCGCTCGGGGATTGCTCCACCGTGGATCCGTGAGTCTCAGGCATATTTAGGGATGCTAACCATTTCGTCGGGTGGCCGCCATGGCGTTTCCGGCCCGGGTGGGTTCGGGGCGGGCCGGGGCAGCCCTGACCATCCGGTCCGGCGGACTGGCCAACAGCCAGCCGCCTGCGGTGATTCCCGGTGGAACACTCACATGGCCCACTCTCCCCCGGCCGACTCCAGGGTCGCCGACGGCCGTCATGACGGCCAGCGGCCAGAGGCGGGCGGGCGCCGTTCTTCGGGATGAGGACTCGGGGCGGGCTGCCGCCGGGCCTTCACCGGCGGAACCTTCGCCCTCTGACCATTCTCCGCCAGCCCCTTCTCCGCCGACCCCTTCTCCGCCGAGCCGATCTCCGTCGGGCCACTTCGCGACAGGCCGCTCGGCGACGGACTGCTCGGCGAAGGACCGCTCGGCGACCGGAACGGAGCCGGAGGCACTGCCCGGGGCACCGGCAGTCAGGCCCCAGCGGACGCCGAACCGTCGACGGGGGAGGCGGCCGAGTCCGCGGCCGCCGCGAAAGCGCCGTGGGCGAGGGCATGGAGCAGGGCGGCCATGCCGTCGCGCTGGAGGGCGGAGCGCTCGGCCTGGTCGGGGTTCGGGCCGAGGCTGTGCGGGGTCGAGTTGATCAGGCCGAAGACGGCGTGCACGGCGGCCCGCGCCACCGGCTCGGCAGCGGGGTCGGCCAGTGGCGGGTAGGCCTGCCGGACCACGTCCACCCACAGCTCGACGTAGCCGCGCTGGAGCCGGCGGACGGTGCGCCGGTCCTCCTCCTTGAGGTTCAGCAGCTCGCGGTCGTGCAGGGTGATCAGGTCCCGGTCGTTCAGGGCGAAGTCGACGTGCCCACTGATCAGCGCGTCCAGCGTGGCTGCCGGGCCTTCGCCGCCACCCGCCCGGCGGCGCCCCTCGTCCAGCAGGCGCTCGCTGATGCCGATCAACAGGTCCGCGAGCATCGCATCCTTGCCGGCGAAGTGCCGGTAGAGCCCGGGGCCGCTGATCCCGACGGCCTTGCCGATCTCGTCCACGCCGACGCCGAGGAAGCCCCGGGCGGCGAACAGCCTCGCGGCCTCCCGGCGGATCTGGTCGCGGCGTGGGAGCGCGGAGGCTGCGGGGACGTTCGGCATGCCGTCCATCGTAGACAGTCGGGTTATCGGCCGTTAACCTGGGCGCGTAAGTTAACGTTAATTAACGTGGCGATCACGGGCGGACCGTACCCGGCTGCCCACCTGGTGCCGAGGGCAAGGGAGCTCTTGGGAATGGTCATCTCAACCGCCGGCACACCCACCGGTGTCCGGCTCAGCGCGGCGACCGGCACGACGGCGCCCGGTGCCGCCCAGCCCGCGGCCGCCGCACCGGCGCCCCGGCTCGGCAGCTCCGTCGATCCCGGCTCCGAGGCCTACCGCGCCAACACCGAGGCGCACCGGGCCCTGGTCACCGAGCTGCGCGCAAAGCTCGACGCGGCCGCCCTGGGCGGCGGCGCCAAGGCCCGCGCCCGGCACACCGCCCGCGGCAAGCTGCTGCCCCGCGACCGGGTGGACACCCTGCTCGACCCGGCCTCCCCCTTCCTGGAACTGGCCCCGCTGGCCGCGGACGGGATGTACGACGGCGCGGCCCCCGCGGCCGGGGTGATCGCCGGCATCGGCCGGGTCGCCGGGCGCGAGGTGGTGGTGGTCGCCAACGACGCCACCGTCAAGGGCGGCACCTACTATCCGATGACGGTGAAGAAGCACCTGCGCGCCCAGGAGGTCGCGCTGGAGAACCGGCTGCCCTGCGTCTACCTGGTGGACTCCGGCGGCGCCTTCCTCCCGATGCAGGACGAGGTCTTCCCGGACCGCGACCACTTCGGCCGGATCTTCTACAACCAGGCCCGGCTCTCCGCCGCGGGCATCCCGCAGATCGCCGCCGTGCTCGGCTCGTGCACGGCCGGCGGCGCGTACGTCCCGGCGATGAGCGACCAGGCCGTGATCGTCCGCAACCAGGGCACGATCTTCCTGGGCGGTCCGCCGCTGGTGAAGGCCGCGACCGGCGAGGTGGTCACCGCCGAGGAGCTGGGCGGCGGCGAGCTGCACTCCCGCACCTCGGGCGTGACGGACCACCTGGCCGAGGACGACGCCCACGCCCTCTCCATCGTCCGCACGATCGTCGCCGGGCTGGGCCCGCGCGAGGCCAAGCCGTGGCCGCTCACCCCGGTCGAGCCGCCGGCCGTCGACCCGGCGGGTCTGTACGGGGCCGTGCCGGTCGACCCACGCACGCCCTACGACGTGCGCGAGGTGATCGCCCGGCTGGTGGACGGCAGCCGGTTCGCCGAGTTCAAGGCCGAGTACGGCTCGACCCTCGTCACCGGCTTCGCCCGGATCCACGGCCACCCGGTCGGCATCGTCGCCAACAACGGCGTGCTGTTCTCCGAGTCGGCCCTCAAGGGCGCCCACTTCATCGAGCTGTGCGACCAGCGCGGCATCCCCCTCCTCTTCCTCCAGAACATCACCGGGTTCATGGTCGGCCGGCAGTACGAGGCGGGCGGCATCGCCAAGCACGGCGCCAAGATGGTCAACGCCGTCGCCTGCACCCGTGTCCCGAAGCTGACCGTGGTGATCGGCGGCTCGTACGGAGCCGGCAACTACTCGATGTGCGGCCGCGCCTACTCACCCCGCTTCCTGTGGATGTGGCCGGGCTCCAAGATCTCCGTGATGGGCGGCGAGCAGGCGGCCTCCGTCCTCGCCACCGTCCGCCGCGACCAGCTGGAGGCGCACGGCGAGCAGTGGCCGGCCGAGGCGGAGGAGGAGTTCAAGCGCCCTGTCCGCGAGCAGTACGAGCGCCAGGGCAACGCCTACTACGCCACCGCCCGGCTCTGGGACGACGGCGTGATCGACCCGATGGACACCCGCACCGTCGTCGGTCTCGCGCTGACCGCCTGTGCCAACGCGCCGCTGGCGCCGCCCGCTCCGTACGGCGTCTTCCGCATGTGATCCCTCGTCGTGTCACCCCTGTTCCCGTGACCCCTCCCTTCCGGGTGTGACTCCCCGGGGCACCGGCCCACCCGGGCCGGCGCCCCGACCGCCCACCGCCACCTCCTTCGTACGGCTCCCCTCGACCCGGAGGAACGCCTCCCATGTTCGACACAGTTCTGGTCGCCAACCGCGGCGAGATCGCCCTCCGGGTGATCCGCACCCTGCGGCGGCTCGGCGTCCGCTCGGTCGCCGTGTTCAGCGACGCGGACGCCGACGCGCCGCACGTCCGCGAGGCCGACGTCGCGGTCCGGCTCGGCCCGGCCGACCGCAGCGACAGCTCAGCGGCCGAGACCTACCTGCGGACCGACCAGATCCTCGCCGCTGCCCGCCGCACCGGCGCCCAGGCCGTCCACCCCGGTTACGGCTTCCTCGCCGAGAACCCCGGCTTCGCCCGCGCCTGCGCCGACGCGGGCCTCGTCTTCATCGGACCACCTCCTGCTGCGGTCGAGCTGATGGGCGACAAGATCAACGCCAAGGAGGCCGTCCGGACCGCCGGCGTCCCGGTGGTCCCCGGCAGCCGGGCCACCGCGCCCACCGACGAGGAACTCGTCGCCGCCGCCGACGAGATCGGCTACCCGGTGCTGCTCAAGCCGTCCGCCGGCGGCGGCGGCAAGGGCATGCGGCTCGTGCGGGACCGCGCCGACCTGCCGACCGAGATCGCCGCCGCCCGCCGTGTCGCCCGGACAGCCTTCGGCGACGACACCCTGCTGCTGGAGCGCTGGATCGACCGGCCGCGTCACATCGAGGTGCAGGTGCTCGCCGACGCCCACGGCACCACCGTCCACCTCGGCGAGCGCGAGTGCAGCCTCCAGCGCCGCCACCAGAAACTGATCGAAGAGGCTCCCTCCGTTCTCCTGAATGCCGAGACCCGCGCCGCGATGGGCGCCGCGGCCGTCCGCGCCGCGGAGTCCTGCGGCTACACCGGCGCCGGCACCGTGGAGTTCATCGTCCCCGGCATCGACCCGGACGCCCCCGCCTCCGCCGCCGAGGGAGTGCGGGACTTCTTCTTCATGGAGATGAACACCCGTCTCCAGGTGGAACACCCCGTCACCGAACTCGCCGTCGCGGTCGGCGCGGACTCGGTCCGGCTCGACCTGGTCGAGTGGCAGCTGCGCGTCGCCGCCGGTGAACCGCTCTCCTTCGCCCAGTCCGACATCTCCTTCCTGGGCCACGCCATCGAGGCCCGCATCTGCGCCGAGGACCCGGAACGGGACTTCCTGCCCACCGGCGGCCGCATCCTCACCCTGGACGAGCCCCGGGGCGAGGGCATCCGTGTCGACTCCGGGGTGGCCCCCGGAACCGTCATCACCAGCGCGTACGACCCCATGCTCGCCAAGGTCATCGCGTACGGGCCCGACCGCCCGACCGCGCTGCGCCGGCTCCGTGCGGCGCTGGCCGACACCCGCATCCTGGGCGTCACCACCAACACCGGCTTCCTGCGCCGACTGCTCGCACACCCCGACGTCGCCGCCGGCCGCCTGGACACCGGCCTGGTGGAGCAGACGGCGCAGGAGCAACCGGCCCTGCTCACCGCGCCGTACTCCCCCACGAACGCGACCACCCCGAGCACGCCCGCGGCGGCCGAACCGCCGTCGCCCGCTCACCTCCTCTACTACGCGGCCGCACTGGCACGGCACCTGGAACTCGCCCCGGCCGCCGATCCCGACGGCTGGACCGACCCGTTCTCCCTTCCCTCCGGCTGGCGCCTGGGCGGCACCCCCGCCTGGACCACCCACCGACTCCGCACCCCCGGCCAGGACCCGGTGGCGGTGCGCGTCCGTTCGATCACTGCGGGCAACGTAGCCGATGCCACTGACAATTCCGCCGGGCCCACCCGCGAGGTCGAGCTCCGGCTCGACGAGGGCCCCACGCACCGCGCCCGCGCGACCCTGGCCGACGACCGGCTGCACCTGACAGTCGACGGCCTCCGGACCACGTTCTCGCTGGCCACCGACGCCACCCCCGGCCTCGCCGCCGGACCGGTGACCTGGCTCGGCATCGAGGGCGACGCCTGGCCGCTGCACGCCTTCGACCCGGTCGTCGAGAGCGCCGTCGGGGCCGCCGCTCACCACGGCGCCCTGACCGCCCCGATGCCCGGCACCGTCACCGTCGTCAAGACCACGGCGGGCGAGACGGTCCGCAAGGGACAGCCCCTGCTCGTCCTGGAGGCCATGAAGATGGAACACGTGATCGCCGCACCGCACGACGGCGTGGTGGCCGAACTGCGGGCCACCGCCGGCGCCACCGTCGCGATGGAGGACCTGCTGGTCGTGGTCACCCCGGTCGAGGACGCGGTGGTCGGGGACGCCCCGGCCGAACCGGCCGCGGCCCCCGCCGAGCCCGCGGAGGTCCGGTCGTGACCGCCCGCGAGCCCGACGCCCTCGACCTGGGCCTGCCCGACCCGGTCCGCGCCCCCGGCCTGCCCGAGGAGGTCCGGATCCACGAGGTCGGACCGCGCGACGGCCTGCAGAACGAGAAGTCCCTGGTGCCGGTCGAGGTCAAGGCCGAGTTCATCGCCCGGCTCGCGGCCGCCGGGCTGAGGACCGTCGAGGCCACCAGCTTCGTTCACCCGAAATGGGTACCGCAGCTGGCCGACGCCGAGGAGCTGGTCCCCCGGCTCGCCGGCCTGCCGGAGCGCCACCCGGGCCTGCGGCTGCCGGTGCTGGTGCCCAACGAGCGTGGCCTGGACCGCGCGCTCGCCCACCACGCCGCCGACATCGCGGTGTTCGCCAGCGCCACCGAGACCTTCGCCCGCCGCAACCTCAACCGCTCGGCGGACGAGGCCATGGCGATGTTCCGCCCGGTCGTGACCCGGGCCACCGGGGCCGGGGTCGCGGTCCGCGGCTACCTCTCGATGTGCTTCGGCGACCCCTGGGAGGGCCCCGTCCCGGTCGACCAGGTGGTCCGGTACGGCGTGCAGCTGCTGGAGCTGGGCTGCACGGAGCTGAGCCTCGGCGACACCATCGGGGTCGCCACCCCGGGCCAGGTCACCGCCCTGCTGGCGGGTTTCGCGCGGGCCGGCGTCCCGGTCGGCCGGATCGCCGTGCACTTCCACGACACCTACGGCCAGGCGCTCAGCAACACCCTGGCGGCACTGCGCGAGGGCGTCACCACGGTGGACGCCTCGGCGGGCGGCCTGGGCGGCTGCCCGTACGCGAAGAGCGCCACCGGCAACCTGGCCACCGAGGACCTGGTCTGGATGCTGCACGGGCTCGGCATCCGGACCGGCGTCGACCTGCGCTCCCTCGTCGCGACAAGCGGCTGGATGGCCGAGCGCCTCGGCCGCCCGAGTCCGTCCCGCACCGTCCAGGCGCTGCTCGGCTCCGCCGGGGGCTGACCCGCCCGCTCCCGTTCCGGCGCCGGCCGCCCGCACCACCCGGCCGGCGCCGCGCACCACCCGCACCGCTCGACTCCCGCCCCTCAATCACATCGTGCGTCCGTCACACCGACCGACGGACGCCGGTCACCCCGTTCACGTCCGCGGCCGACCCGGCCGGACGCCAGGAGGATCACCATGCTCGACCACCGACTCAGCAGCGAGTACGAGGAACTGCGGCGCACCGTCGCCGAGTTCGCCCAGGACGTGGTGGCGCCGAAGATCGGCGGGTTCTACGAGCGGGAGGAGTTCCCCTACGAGATCGTCCGGGAGATGGGGCGGATGGGGCTCTTCGGCCTGCCCTTCCCGGAGGAGTACGGCGGCATGGGCGGCGACTACTTCGCCCTCGGCCTCGCCCTGGAGGAACTCGCCCGCGTGGACTCCTCGGTGGCGATCACCCTGGAGGCCGCCGTCTCGCTCGGCGCGATGCCGATCCACCGGTTCGGCACCGAGGAGCAGAAGCGCGAGTGGCTGCCCCGGCTGACCTCGGGCGAACTCCTCGGCGCCTTCGGCCTCACCGAGCCGGAGGGCGGGTCGGACGCGGGGGCCACCCGCACCACGGCGCGGTACGACGAGGCCACCGACGAGTGGGTCATCAACGGGACCAAGTGCTTCATCACCAACTCCGGCACCGACATCACCGGCCTGGTCACCGTCACCGCACTCACCGAACCGATCGCTCGTTCGAGTGAAGAGGGTGAATTCCGCTCGCCTGTACGGGAGATCTCCTCCATCATCGTGCCCACCGGGACCCCCGGCTTCCAGGTCTCGAAGAAGTACTCGAAGGTCGGGTGGAACGCATCCGACACCCGCGAATTGTCCTTTACCGACTGCCGCGTTCCCGCGGCCAACCTGCTGGGCGAGCGTGGCCGAGGCTACGCCCAGTTCCTGCGGATCCTCGACGAGGGCCGCATCGCGATCGCGGCCCTGGCCACCGGCCTGGCCCAGGGCTGCGTCGACGAGTCCGTCAAGTACGCCGGCGAGCGCCGGGCCTTCGGCCGGCCGATCGGCGCCAACCAGGCCATCCAGTTCAAGCTTGCCGACATGGAGCTGCGCGCCCACACCTCCCGCCTGGCCTGGCGGGACGCCGCCTCTCGGCTGCTGCACGGCGAACCGTTCAAGAAGGAGGCCGCCATCGCGAAGCTGTACTCGTCCGAGGCCGCCGTCGACAACGCCCGCGAGGCGACCCAGATCCACGGCGGGTACGGCTTCATGAACGAATTCCCCGTCGCCCGCTTCTGGCGCGACTGCAAGATTCTGGAGATCGGGGAGGGCACGTCTGAAGTCCAGCGCATGCTCATCGCCCGGGAGCTCGGCATCGGTTCGTGACGATCACTGCCTGACGGTCACCTCCTGAACCGCGTTCACCGGGTCGGCACACCGCTCAACGCATCGCTCCGCAGCGCGAGTTGGGGAGCCCATGACGGAGGAGGCATCAGGAGGAGACCAGGAGAGGCTTCGGGAGGAGCCGCAGGAACGGAGCCTCAGGGGATCACGATCACCGGGCGGTTGGCCCGCCGCGCCAGCCGCCCGGAGACCGAGCCGAAGATCTTGCCGAGCAGGCCGTGCGTCGTGCCGACGACGATCGCGTCGGCGGCATACTCACGGCCGACCTCCTCGATCTCGTGGCAGATGTCCCCGCCACGCTCGACCAGGATCCACGGCACCCCGGCGAGGAAGTCCGCGCAGGCGAGCTCCAGGCCGAGGACCTCGGTCCGGCGGTCGGGAAGGTCGACGAAGACGGGTGGCTCGCAGCCTGCCCAGACCGTGGCGGGCAGACGGTTGGCGACGTGCACGATCACCAGCCCGCACTGCGAACGACGCGCCATGCCCACGGCGTAGGCGAGGGCGCGCTCGCTCGACAGCGAGCCGTCGAAGCCGACCACCACACCGTGCTGGAACACCGGGTCGAGCGACGGCGCCGGGATCTCCTGCCCGGACGGCTCGGCGTGCCCGCCCAGCGGGCCGGCCGCGCCGGAGGCCGCCTCCGGGCGCTCGGCGCCCGGGCCCAGGCGGCCCGTCACCGGAGACCCGGCAGGGTCGGCCGCGGGCTCGCCACGCCTCGGGCGGGGCCCTGGGCGGTCACGGCGGGCCAGGCTGCCCCGGCGGGCGAAGCCGCGCAGAGCGCGCGCGAAGCCCAGCGGGCCATCGCTGCCCGGGCCGGGCTCCCCTGGCTCCGTCGGCCGTGCCGCGCCGGCCGGCCGGGCCGCACGGTCCGCTCCGGCTGCTTCGGTCCCCTCGGCGACGTCGGCTCGCTCGGGACTCGGCCGACCGCCCGGGACGCGGCCCGGGGCCTCGGCGTGCGCGTCGACTCGTCCGTCGGCAGGCCCGTCCCCGCTGCCGCCCCTGCGGCCGTCGCCATGACCGCCGTCGCGGCCATCGCCGCAGCCGTCACCGAGGTGGTCGCTACGGCGGTCACCGAGATGCTCACTGCCGTGCTCACGGCGCTGATCGTCGCTGCGCTGGTCAGCGCGCACCTCGGCACGACCCTCGGAGCGATCGGAGGCAGGCCCTTCGGCCGGGTCCACGCTGCGGGGCGCGTCCGGTTCAACCGGTCGGGGAGGCTCAAAACCAGCCATGGCTCACGGCTCTTCGATGGAGAGGGGCCGACAGGAGAGGAGAACAACGCTGCCCGGGCAGCAGGCCCGCCCACGGGATGGCGTCGGTCTGCGCCGCGCAGCACCGTATGTGACCTGTTCCTTTCAGAGTACGACGGGGACGAGGCCCCGCCCAGCGAGGAAGCCCTGGAGCGACGTTGTTCCCGCGAAAGGGGGATGCGCCCGCCGAGTCAGTGCGCCCCGCCCACAGGCGATCGCGCCCCCTCCGGAAAGGAGGTTCCCTGGAGCTTGACTGAGCGGACCGGGCGGCGCAACAGCCCCACGGGACACCGTGACCGGACTGTCATGGATCGGCGACGATCCGTTGCGACACGTCGCGAACCGTGACGTCCGATCTGCTCCCAACAGCCCCGGCCGCCACGGGCGTCGCCGGCTGCCACGGGCGTGCGGAGGCCGTTTCAGCCACTCCGTACGGCTTCGCGACGCCGTCTGGCATTTGCCAGGTGCATAGGTGCAGCCGCTGGCACCATGCTTGGCATGCCCCTGCTCCTGTTCGACCTCGACAACACCCTGCTGCCCCGGGACGCGGCCTACCGGGCCTGGGCGCAGAACCTCCTGTCCGAACACGACCTCCCGCCGGGCGATGTCGACTGGTTCGTCACCCTCGACGGCGGCGGCTACGTACCGCGCAGCACCGTACTGTCAGCGGTCCGGCGCCGCTACGGGCTGAACGTCTCCGCCGACGTCCTGCTGGCTCACTACCGACGCGGCATCAACTCCCACATCCACTGCCCGCCCCGGCACGTCGAGGCGCTGCGCTCCGCCCGGGCGGCCGGGTGGACCCTCGGGATCGTCAGCAACGGTGGCACCCGGCCACAGTTGGAGAAGATCCGGCGGACCGGGCTGGGCTCGCTGGTCGACGGCTGGGTTATCTCCGAGGAGGCCGACTGCGTCAAACCGGACCCGCTGATCTTCCAGATGGCCGCCCGGCGGTGCGGTATCGCCCCCACCGGAGACTGGGCCGAACACACCTGGATGATCGGGGACCACGCGCCCGCCGACATCGCCGGTGCCGAACTGACCGGGCTGCGCAGCGTCTGGCTGCACCACGGCCGGCCGTGGGCGGAGAGCGGCTACCGGCCGACGCTGAAGGCGGCCGGCCTGCCGGAGGCCGTCGGCCAGGTACTCGCCGCGCGGAACGCGCCCTCGCCCCGGCCGGGCATCCGTTCCGGCGGGCCGCTCCGTAAGGCCGCAGCGGGAGTGCCGGTACGCGCGACGGCGCTGGTCGGCGCACGGTCCGGCGCACATCGCGCGGTGGCCGCCCCGGCCGGCCCGAGTGCTTCCGTTCCCGTCACCGCCGGGACGGTCGGCGAGCCCGTCCCCACAGGCGGGCCCGGTGTCCGAAACCGACCCAGTGGGTTTGCCCTGATCGCCGAGGCCCGCCCTGACACCGGAGCGGGCTCCCGGGCCCGGACGGGTGGCAGACCAGGTCCGGTCACGGACGACCCCCGTCCCGCCCCGGCGGCGGCCGTCGTCACAGCCCCGACCCCCGCCACGACCACAGCCCCGACCCCCGCCACAGCCACGGCCGCGCCCGTCCGCCCGGCACCCCCCACCGCCGGGGCCGACGGCGCCGCGCCCGCCCGGACCGTCTTCGGCGCTACGCCCACCGCGGCGTCGTCCACGGCCGCGTCCGCTGCCTCGGTGGCCGCCGCGCAGTAGAGCCCCGGCCGCCCCTCCGCATCCCTACGACGCCCCGGTCCCACCCTCCCAACCTCCCCAGCGCCCCCGAGCCCCGTCAGCCGTCCGCCTACTCCACCCGCCCCGCCCACGTCACCTGCCCGCCGGCTACGCCACGGTACGGGTCCACCAGCAGGTACGGGCCTGCTCGACGAACCCGAGCTTGCGGTAGAGCGGTTCGCCGAGCGAGGTGGCGACCAGGGTGGCCGGGCGGTCCGGGTGCGCGTGGGCCAGAGCGGTCCGGAGGACGGCGCGGGCCACTCCCTGGCCGCGCCGGTCGGGCAGGGTGGCGACCCAGTACACGCCGGTGGCCCGGCCGTCGTCGTAGGTGAGGCAGGTGCCCGCCACCGCGCCGTCGACGCGGCCGAGCCAGCCCCGCCAGCCGGGTACGTCCAGCAGTTGTTCCGGGAGGGCCTCAGCCCGGACCCAGGGCTGTCGGGCGGGCAGCGGGAAACCCTCCACGATCGTCCGCTCGACCACGGCGAAGCTGTCGCCGTCCCGCGCCTCATCGACCGTCAGGACGCCGCCTCCGTGCGCCTCCGAGACCGCGGGCAGGACGGTGGTCGCCCCCTCGACCGGTCCGGGGTCCCGGACCATCACCGGCATGATCGGCATCCGGGTGGCCCCGAGGCCGGTGAGGTCGAGCCGGTCGTACGGGTCCTCCACGGTGCAGCGTATGGTCGACCAATCGGCCATCAGGTCGGCCAACTCCTGCTCGGCCACGGCCGGTTCGTCGTAGGGACGGGTCACCACGATGCGGTGCGCATCGTCCGGGGTCCGGGCGCACCGGACCGCGGTCAGCCCCGGGCGGGTGCGGGACTGCCAGCCGTGGACGCGGGCTTGGGCGAGCCAGAAGGCGGCGGCGTTGTCGTTGGCCCGTTCGAGCCGGCTGTCGGTGTTCACGGCAGGACCGTAGCCCGGCGGTCCGGTTCCCGGTTCCGCCGTACCGGGCTTGGCCGGATGAAGCCTGGGAGGCGCATGACTTCTCCTCGTGCGCCCCCTCGTGCACCGCCGATTTTCGGTCAATTTCGCGCCGATCCCTCCCGCTTGGGCAAATCCGCAGCCCAGACCTGCCGGCCGGGTGCACCGGAGGCGGACGCCCCAGGAACCGCCCCGCGACAACCAGCCACCGTTGCCCCGGCCCTCTTCCCAGAAAGGTCGACGGGTGCCACGCTTCGTGATCGAATGCATCACGCCAAATTGCCATGTCGACATAGCGTCGGATGGTGAACTTGTCACAACGGCAATGGTCCACCCGATAGATTTCGATCTTGGCTAGCAGTGCCGCACCACCCACACCACACCACCGAGGGGGCTTGAGCGCCTTGAGCAGGGTGAGCAGGAGCGACGCGGGTCCTGACAGCGGCCAGGCGGCGGCCGGCAGCGCGGGTCGGTCCGCGAGAAGCACTGGCACCACCGCGATCGCCGCCACCACCCGCATCTCCGGCACTCCGGGCGCCGCCTCGCACTCCTCGTACTCCGCAGTGCCCTCCCCCGGGGCGGGCGCCGGCGTCGGCCCCGGTGCGGCACCGACCACCGCCGACCACGGCGCGGCGACGCCCTACGGCGCCCAGTCCTCCTACGGAGGCCAGCCCCCCTACGGAGGCCAGCCCGCCTTCGGCGGACCGTCCCACGGCGGACAGCCCGTCAGTCGAGGGATCGTCAGCACCGTTCCGGCCTACGGCGGCGAGCACCCGGGCCATTCCGGCCACCCCGGGCACCTCGCCCATTCCGGCCATCCCGGCTACGGCGGCGGCACCCCGGGTCTGAACGGCGCCCCCGGCGCCACTCCCGGGCCGGGCGGCGGTCCGCTCGGCGGCCTCGCGCTCGGCGCCACCTCCGGCCACGGCCCGCTGGGCCACGGCGGGCCCGGCGCGAACGGCTCCCCGACCCCGGTGACGGCCTCCGCCCCGCGCAAGCTGTCCGGCCGGCGCCGCCGGGAGACCGTCGCGGTGCTGATCTTCGGCGGCGCCCCGATCTTCGAGAGCTCCATCCCGCTCTCCGTCTTCGGCGTGGACCGCCAGGACGCCGGGGTACCCCGCTACCGCCTGCTGGTCTGCGCCGGGGAGGAGGGCCCGCTGGCCACCACCGGTGGCCTGACCCTCTCCGCGCCGTACGGCCTGGAGGCTCTCGCCCGGGCCGGCACGATCGTCGTACCGGCCTGGCGCTCGATCTCCCAGCCCCCGCCGGTCGAGGCGATCACCGCCCTGCGGAAGGCCCATCACGAGGGCGCCCGGATCATCGGGCTCTGCACCGGCGCCTTCGTGCTGGCCGCCGCCGGTCTGCTCGACGGCCGCCCGGCGACCACCCACTGGATGTACGCGCCGACACTGGCCAAGCGCTACCCGCGGGTCCACGTCGATCCGCGCGAGCTGTTCGTCGACGACGGCGACGTGCTCACCTCGGCCGGTACCGCCGCCGGCATCGACCTGTGCCTGCACGTGGTGCGCAGCGACCACGGCGCCGAAGCGGCCAACGCTCTGGCCCGCCGCCTGGTGGTGCCGAGCCGCCGCGGCGGCGGAGGACAGGCCCAGTACATCGATCAGTCTTTACCGGAGGAGATCGGCAACGACCCGCTGGCCGAGGTGGTCACCTGGGCGCTGGAGAACCTCAACCAGCAGTTCGACGTCGAGGTGCTGGCGGCTCGCGCGTACATGAGCCGGCGCACCTTCGACCGGCGGTTCCGCACGCTCACCGGCAGCGCTCCGTTGCAGTGGCTGATCACCCAGCGGGTGCTTCAGGCACAGCGGCTGCTGGAGACCTCGGAACTGTCGGTGGACGATGTCGCGCGCCGTTGCGGGTTCCGTTCGCCGGTGGCGCTGCGCGGGCACTTCCGCCGCCAGCTCGGAGTCTCCCCGGCCGCGTACCGGACCAGCTACCGGGCCCGCCGGCCCGGCCAGCAGCCGCCCGCGCCGGCTGGAGGGCTCGGCGACCTGCGGCTGTCCGGAGCACTGCCGCACCCGGCGGGCGCGGTCGCCCCGGCGGGCGGGCCGCTGTTCGGCGGGGCGCACGGTGTGCCGTCGGCGCAGCCGTTCCCGACCGGTCCGGGAGCGCCGGTGCCGGTCGGCCCGCACGGTCAGCACGGTCAGCAGATGGGCTACGGGCAGCCGGGAGCGCACGGTCAGCCCGGCGGGTTCGGTCCGGGCCAGGTCGGGACGCCGGCCGGCCAGGCCTTCCACGCCCGCGCCGGTCAGCCGTACCCGCACCAGCAGGCCGCACAGCAGCCGCACCCCGGGCAGCAGGGTGCGACTGGGCGCGGTCCGCTGCGGCCGCCGGTGGTTCCGCCGCAGGCCGGGCCGGGAGCGGGGACCGGACGTCCGCCGCGCACCGCCGAGCACGCGGCGGCGGAGGACGGCCTCCCCCAGCCGGGGGTGCGCGGCCAGGGCCAGGGGCACCGGAGCGCGGCCGAGCGGCCCGCGGACGAGCCGGGTGCGGCCGGGCGCGGTCACGGCGCGGCCGCCGGGCGGATGCCGGCCCCGACCGGGCAGCCGGGCTCCGGTCCGGGTGAGCTCCGGGGCCGCCAGGCGCGGGCTCCGCAGGTCCGCGGCCAGGCCGCTCGGCCCGCGGCCGAGGTCTCCCGGGCGGGGCGCGAGGTCCGGACCGGACGGGACGGCCACGCGGTCCGGACCGGACGGGAGGGCGAGCGCCCGGACGGCCACGGCACGCACGACGGGCCGGAGGAGCACCAGGCCGAGGCACCCCGCTCGGCTCCACCGGTCCCCGCGGCGCGTGATCGCGCCGTAGGGTGAGTTGCGTGAATGACCGTTTGGTATGGATCGACTGTGAAATGACCGGCCTCGACCTCGACCGGGACGCCCTGGTCGAGGTCGCGGTGCTGGTGACGGACTCCGAGCTGAACATCCTCGGCGAGGGCGTGGACGTCATCATCCGGCCGCCGGCGGAGGCGCTGGCGAACATGCCCGAGGTGGTGCGCGCCATGCACACCGCCTCCGGGCTGCTGGAGGAGCTGGAGCAGGGCATGACCCTGGCCGAGGCCGAGGAGCGGGTGCTCGCCTACGTGCGCGAGCACGTGCCGGAGGCCGGGAAGACCCCGCTGTGCGGAAACTCGGTGGCCACCGACCGCGGCTTCCTGGCCCGGGACATGCCGGCCCTGGAGAAGCACCTGCACTACCGGATCGTGGACGTCTCCTCGATCAAGGAGCTGGCCCGCCGCTGGTACCCGAAGGCGTACTACAACAGCCCGCAGAAGGGCGGCAACCACCGGGCGCTCGCCGACATCCGGGAGAGCATCGACGAACTGCGGTACTACCGCGAGGCGGTGTTCGTCCCGCAGCCCGGTCCGGACGCCGACACCGCGCGGGCGATCGCCGGGAAGTACCAGGCCCCGGCGGGCTGAGCCCGGGCCCGGCCCGCCGGGCCGTCCCCGACAGCGCCCACAGGACTGTCCCCGACAGCGTCCGCCGGGCGGCCCCGGGACCACCGGCGGGACCACCGGCAGGACCTCGCCGGAGGGCCTGAGGGGGTGCCCGTGTCCGCCGGAACGAAACCCTGGCGCGAGCACCCTCTCGGATCCTGTAGAGTTCTTCCTGTCGGAACGGGAACGCGAGAGCGGGAACGGACCGGACAGATGGTGGGTGTAGCTCAGTTGGTAGAGCACCTGGTTGTGGTCCAGGTGGCCGCGGGTTCGAGTCCCGTCACTCACCCCAGAGCCCGAGGGGCCGATCTCTTCAAGAG
>NZ_JBHVFE010000057.1:0-29438 GCF_042801945.1 Kitasatospora sp. NPDC057542 | reverse complement strand
GTCTCGGTGACACCCGAGTGCACACCCGCCGGGCCAAGCGGCCCGGCCACACCCGAACCGCACCCGGGTACCAGCCGAACGGCGTCCGCGCAGCCCGCGCGGAGCCGTTTGAATTCTCCCGCAGAAAAACCTGCTGGAGAATTCACAGCCATTGAAGTCGAAAGGGAAACCCGTGGAGCGAGTCACCAGTCCCCGCGAAGCAGTCCGCCGCAAGGCCACAGGAATGACTTTCGAACAGGTTGCCGAAGCAAAAGAAGAAGCCGCCATGCTGGAACGTCACCGCTTCCGGGCCTGTTATATCCGAGAAGACATGGCCGCGACCGAAAATGCAATCGAACGACACAAAGAATGGCGCCGCATCGGCTACGTCATGGCCAAGGAAAACCTCACCACCTACGACCCCGACCGCGACCCCACCGTCCAACGCCGGCACCGCGAGGAACACGCCCGCCTCGCCGCAGTCCACACCCAGACCACCGAACCCACCACCCACCACCCCATCGACCCCAGGCTCCAGACCATCCTGACCGCCCTCGGCCGCGCCGGCCTCTACAACCTCACCGAAGCCGACCACCAGGCCGCCGCCGTCCTCGCCCAGCTCGACCACACCACCGTCACCCAACTCACCACCCGGCTGGAACGAACCCGCGAAACGGCCCTCCACCTCGCCGCAAGCACCCCACCCACCGGGCCGCCCTACCGCCGCCCACGGCCCGCCGCCCGCGCGGCGCGTAGGACCCGCTGCGCTGCGCCGGGCCGCCGTCCGGGCCTGCTCTCTGGGGCCGTCGGCCCGCCCCGGACGGTGCCGGGCAGGGCCGCCGTTGTGACGGAGCGTCGCAGTTTGCGAGTGATCGCGGAGATATCGCAGGTCCAGGGCTGGGTGATGCGCGATGGTTTGTGAGCCGGGACACGATAGGTGGAACCTGGCCAGGCGTATTGGAACTACCGGAGACGGGTCGCAGTCCGGACAAGGTCGGCGACGGCTCTGGACCGACTGTGCGGCGGCCAGGCGATCACGGTGGTGACTTTCGGCGCGTCCAGCACGGGCACGGCGGCGAGGTCACCGTGCAGTTGAGCTCGGCACGACTCCGGTGAGACCGCGCAAGCACGGCCGAGCGCGACGAGCTGCAACAACTGCGCGTGGTCGCGGACCTGCGGGCCGGGGCCGGGCGGGTAGGTGCCGTCGGGGTCGGGCCAGCGTGGCAGGGGCAGGCCGGGCAGCCCGGTGATGTCGGCCATGTGCACATGGGTCCGGACGGTGAGCGGATGCCCGGCCGGCAGGACCACAACCTGGCCCTCCGTGCTGAGTTCTTCGGTGTGGAACCCTGCCGTCGAGTCGAACGGCCGGTGCAGTAGCGCCACGTCAGCCCGGCCCTCGCGCAGAAGTCGTTCCTGCTCGGCCGGGCCGCACAGGATGACGTCGACGGGGACCGCGCCGGGTTCGGCGGCGTACGCGTCCAGCAGTTTCGCCAGCAGTTCGCGGGACGCGCTGGCCTTCGTGACCAGGACCAGGCCGGGACGGCCGGTCGAGGGAAGGGCGGCGCGGCGGGTCCGGCGCTCGGCCGCTTCGACCGCGTCGAGGGCCGCCCGGCCCTCGGCCAGCAGCACCGAGCCGGCTTCGGTCAGGGTGACGGTGCGGCTGGTCCGATCCAGTAGCGCTGCCCCGAGTCGGCGTTCGAGTTGCTGGATCGCCCGTGACAGAGGCGGCTGCGCGATCCCGAGCCGCTGCGCGGCGCGCCCGAAGTGCAACTCTTCGGCGACAGCGACGAAGTAGCGCAGTTCCCTGGTCTCCATCCGGCCACGGTACTCCGGATCAATACCTGAAAGGTATCGTTGCCCATCCAATCGGTCTTGGACCCCCGCCGGGGTCCGAGAGCAGCATGGTCCCCATGAGCGAACGAACGATTGCGCTGGTCACCGGCGCAAACAAGGGAATCGGCTACGAGATCGCCGCAGGCCTGGGCGCCCTCGGCTGGAGCGTCGGCGTCGGCGCCCGCGACGATCAGCGTCGCAAGGCCGCGGTGGAGAGACTGCGCGCGGCCGGCGTCGACGCGTTCGGCGTACCGCTGGACGTGACCGACGACGCGAGCGCGACAGCCGCCGCACGGCTGATCGAGGAACAGGCCGGGCGCCTCGACGTGCTCGTCAACAACGCCGCCATCACAGGCGGCACGCCCCAGGAGCCCACCCGCGTCGACCCCGCCACCATCCGCACGGTCGTGGAGACCAACGTCATCGGCGTCATCCGCGTCACCAACGCGATGATGCCGCTGCTGCGCCGCTCTGCCTCACCGCGGATCGTGAACATGTCCAGCAGTGTCGGCTCCCTCACCCGGCAGTCAGGGATCGCTGGTGAGCTGACCACAGGTCCAGTGGCCGTGGCGTACTCGCCGTCGAAGACGTTCCTGAATGCCGTCACCCTCCAGTACGCCCGGGAGCTGAGCGGCACGAACATCCTGATCAACGTCGGCTGCCCCGGCTACGTCGCGACCGACCTCAACGGCTTCCAGGGCGTGCGCACCCCCGAACAGGGCGCGGCCATCGCCATCAAACTCGCGACCCTGCCCGACGACGGCCCGACGGGCCAGTTCTTCGAGGACGCCGGCGTAGTGCCCTGGTGAAGTGCACGGCGGTCATCACCCGCACAGCCACCGGGGTGAGGCCGCTTCGCCCGCGCGTCTCGAACAGGTTCATCGACTGCTTCGGCCGCCCCGGCCGACGCTCCGGTGCCTGGGGCAATGCTCCGCACCGCCACTGGTTCCAACATGGATGTCAATTCACCGCAGGTTGCAAGCAGCGTGACCATTTGGTTCCAACAATCGTGACCCGGGGATCCGCATCGCAAGGTCACCACACCGCCATGGTTCCAACTACCGCGTCCCGTCACACGAGGTGAAGCCGCTGGCGGCGACGATGCCACGACGGGTGTGCCTGCCGGTCAGGGAGCGGGGATGGGGCCTCCGGGCCGGAACCGCTCCACCCCAACGATGTGCCGCACCTTGACCGGGCGCACGATCACCGCGACTCGCTGCTCCCCCGGCATGATCCACTCGAAGTCGCTGCCCAGGTACTTGCGGGCCAGCTGGTCCATCCGGTCATGTGCCTCCTCGCCCTCGATGAAGCGGGCCACCACGCCACTGATCTGTACGCGGTCGAAGGGGTCGGTGGCGTCCGCGTGCGAGAGATAGACACGGGGGTCGCGGCGCAGGTTTTCCTCCTTCACTCGACCCACCGAGGTGTTGAACGTCAGCTCCCCCTCCCCCTCCAGATCCACCCACATCGGGCTGACCTGCGGTGCTCCGTCGGCGAACACGGTGCCGACGTACCAGATGTTGGGGGCCTGCAGCCGGGCGCGGACAGCTTCATCGAATGTCGCAGTCATCCTGGGAGGCTACTAGCAGTGATCGAGACAGTTCGAGGGAAACCGTGGAGTCGGCCAGTTGAATCCGATGCCTGGGCGCGAGCCATCCCCGCGCTCCTGCCCCGGTATCCGAGACATCGCAGCGGGCTCGTCACCGGCTCTCGCACTGCGCCGGGTCGAGTCCGCCGACTCATGCTCAGCCCCGCCAGGTCTCGCGCTCACTCGCCGACTGAAGCGCTCAGTCACAGCCGTTCCGAAGCCCGGGCGGTGCGCAGCGTCGACCGGCGTCTGCTCATCCCCCGCCCGGTGCCCGCCGACGCCGATCCGCAGTTGGCCGAGCTCATCGCCGCCGCCGCGCCGCGTGAGATGGTTCTCGACCTGTATGAGCTGTGCGCGGGCCTGCGGGCCCTGGCCGACCTCGACGGCCAGGCCACAGCGCGTCACCATGTCGGCCATGGCGTGCTCCAGAGCCGGGTCGGCTGTCTCCCGGCATGCAGCAAAGCCCGTCGAAGCGAGCCCGAACATCAATCTGAAGGAACGGAGGCGGTGACCAAGCTGCGGCATGGCCACCACCCTCGCACATGGCTCGATCAACATGAAGCCGGAGAGGACAGGCTCCAGTCGACGACCCTCCGTCCTCCAGTCGAAAGGCCGTTGACGTTATTTCTCGTGAAGATCCGCAGCACTCAAGATCGCCAACTGCTGCCCAAACCGCTGACCGAACGCTGCTACTTCACGTGAACGAAGCCACAGAGGTCTCGCCCGCGCCAGCCCAGGGGTCGTCCTGCTTCCCCAGCTCAGCCGCCTCGCGCTCGCGCCTCTCGGCAGCCTCGCGCTGCTCGGCGATCGTGGGGATGGCGGGGAGGGCCTCGACCGGGCGGCCGTGCCTGGCCAGCATGTCGGCCAGCTCGAAGGCGGCGTGGCGGTGGGTGGACGAGCGGAGAAGCGCGAAGCTCTCCTCCAACCGACCGTCCCGCTCCAGCAGCCCCGCCAGCGCGGTGTCCCACTCGCCGGGCTCCCGCTCGTGGAGGGCGGCGGCCTCCGCGATCCCCTCCGTGCAACGGCCCGCCTCGCCCAGCAGCCACAGTCGCAGGTGGAGGACGTCATCCGGATGTCCCTCGGCCCACGCTCCGGTGAGGCCTTCCAGGAGTTCGAGCGCCCGGCCGGGGCGGCCGTCAGTGACGAGCAGGTCCAGCGCCCAGTGGAGGAGGTTCCAGCAGTCGTAGTAGTCGTAGGTCGGCCGGCCGGTCTCGACGGCCTCGTCGATCCTGCCCTGACGGACCAGCAGGTGCATCAGCGCCGCACGGTCTCTCGGGTGGTCATCGGCCTCGATCCGTTCGCGCAGCAGGGCCTCGGCCTCAGGCGCCCGCCCCGCATCCTCCAGTGCCTTCGCGTACACGTCGAAGACGTGGTGCTCGCGGGCGGCGAGGGCCCCCAGCTCCTCGATCAGGCCCTGCCGGGCCAGGAGCTTCGCGTAGTACTCCGGAAAGTTGAGGGGGTGATGGCGGCCCGAGGCCGTCTCGGTACGCAGGATCTCAACGGCCTCGTCCGTACGCCCGGCCCGTTCCAGAACCCGGGAGATCAGGAGCAGCACGTGCCACCGGTCCGTCCGGGCCACCCCGCACGATTGACCGCACTGCTCACACACCGCGCTCTCCGTACGCTCCATGCGCTCCGCCTCCTGCGCGAGCACGTCCAGGACCCGGTCGTCGAGCCCCTGTCCTTCGGTCACCTCGGCCAGGTGTGACTGGAGCCAGAACTCCCCGAGATGCGGTATGAGCACCTCGATGGCATCGTCGGCCCTCCCGGCCTTCGCTGCCATTTCCGCGTAGTGGGCGCACACGTGGCCGTCGCCGAGTTCGGCCGTGTCCGGGCGCACCATCGCGAGCGCCTCGTCACCCTGGCCCTGCTGGATCATGATCTCGGCGGTGAGCCACTCGGCGGCCCTCCAGCCGATGTCCGTGAACGGGTCCATCAGCGTCAGCGCCCGCTCGAACTCCCCGCCCGCGCTCAACTCCCGCGCGGCTGCCTCCGCGCAGTGCCAGTCCCCACGCTCCTGCGCCGCCCGAATCAGCAGCTCCAACTGCCCCAGGTCAAGAAGAGTGCGCACCAGCCGCGGGGAGACGCCGCCGAGGGTGTGTGCCTGCCAGGAAAGATCATCAACGTTCACGCGGGCAGCCTACGAATCGCCACCGACAGCGGCCCGGGGGCTGGAGAGCGCATCGGACGGCCGCCAGGGCCAGCGGCCCCGGGCCGGCTCGCCCGGACCACGTCTGCCGCCGGGACCGGACAGGACGAGCGGGGGCCGACAACGAATAAGGAGACGGCACAGCGGCCTCGCCCACCGTGGACTCCACCTGCCCCGTGCCCCCGCAAGCAGCCCCGAACGGGGCGGTGAGAGCCGCGCTGCTGCTGCTCGAAGAGATCGAGGCGCAGCCCGGCCAGAGCCGGCGGATGAGAACGAATGCCCGCGAGGTCCACGACGTCCTGGCCCCGCTTCTTCACCCACTGGTGCCCGCACCGCTGGCGGCCTCGGTCCCCGCGCCAACGGCCGGGGACGGCGAGTGGGTCCCTGCGCGGCACGATCGGTACGGGCACCTGAACGCCGAAGCCGCCGGCGGGCAGGGCGAATGGGCATCAAGGGGGGGCGACATCGGCGGGTCTGCGCTCCCGTCCGATGCGCGTGACCGCGTAGGACGCTTGCCCCGTGCCGGGCCGCTGTATCTGGGGGGAACCGGCCGACCTCCCTATTTCGTCACAAACTGAACAGATGCCTCTTTTCAGGGTTAGCCCGGGGGAGGCTGCCGCAGCCCGATGCAGAAGGAGTGCCCGTGACACATCCCCTCGTGTCCCTCCCGCCGTCCGCCGCCGACCAGGCGTCATCCGGGGGGAGCCGGCAGCAGCCGTTCCCGCGGTGGAGCCGGCGCCAGGTGGTCGCTGTCCTGCTGGTGGTCTTCGGTGGTTACCTCCTGCCCGTCGTGGGCTGGCTGATCGGGGCGGTCGTGTGGCTGCTCGTCCCGGGGTGGACGACGGCGTCGAAGATCGCAGGGGTCCTCGTATGGCCGCTGTGCACCCTCGGTCTGGTGGTCACCAGCGCTGCCGCGTACTGGCTGGTTCTTCCGCTCGGTGACCCCGTCTCCTCCGTGATCACCTCGCTCTTCCTGCTCGTTCCCAGCAGCTGGTTCCTGGTGCTGGTGGTCGCCGCCTGGTCCCTGCTGAAGGCAGGCACCGACCGCGCGCACGGGAGCGGCCGGTGAGGCGGGTCAAGCGGGCCGCCACCGCGACGGCGGTGGCGATGGCCTTGGGTGCCGCCGCCGCATGCGCACCCCGGGACCCGGGTCCGCCGTCCGCCAGGCCCGCGACATCGGCCCCGGCGATCACTGCCGGCCCGGTCGACGGGCCCGACCTGCCCGAGGTGTCGCCCACGCCGCACGAGATCCGCCGCACCGGCGCGGACCTGCCCGTTCCCCGCCGGGTCGATGTGCTCCATGACGACGGGGCCGACGACCAGGCGGTGAAGGTGGTCACCCAGGCGCTGCGTGCGGCAGGGGCCGAGGTGCGCACCGCCCGTGTCGAGGAACAACCTTCCCGGCAAGCTGAGTTGACGCTGGTTCTGGGCCGGCGCGACGCTCCGCGCGTCAGGGAACTGCTGGCTCGCAGCGGAGCCTTCGGTCCTGGCGGCCTTCCCACCGAGGGCTACCAGATCACCTCCGGCACGGTGGACGGCCGCAGCGGCATGGTGCTGGCCGGGCAGGACACGGCCGGCGTCTACTATGCGGCGCAGACCTTCACCCAGCTGATCCGTGGCAGGACCCTCAGCGGAGCGACGGTAGTGGACTACCCCTCCATCCCCCAGCGTGGCGTGGTCGAGGGCTTCTACGGCACTCCCTGGACGCAGGCCCAGCGGCTGGACCAACTGGCCTTCTACGGCCGGATGAAGCTCAACACGTATCTGTACGCGCCCAAGGACGACCCCTATGAGCGCGACCGGTGGCGCGAGGACTACCCCGCCGCCCAGGCCGCACAGCTGGCCGAACTCGCCCGGGCCGCCCGCGAGAACCACGTGGACTTCACCTACGCTCTCTCTCCCGGCAAGTCGATGTGCTACAGCTCGGCCGCCGACCGCACTGCCGTCACCGGCAAACTGCGGTCCCTGTACCGGCTGGGGATACGCGACTTCGTGATGGCCTTCGACGACATCCACCCGCTGCCGGTGTGGAGCTGCGCCGCGGACCTGGCCCGCTGGGGACCGCTGAACGAACAGGCCATGGCGGCAGCCCAGAGCGAACTCCTCAACCGTGTCCAGCACGACTTCGTGGACCAGCACCCCGACGTGCGACCGCTGCAGATGGTCCCCACCCAGTACAGCGACCTGAAGGACACTCCGTACAAGAAGACACTGCGCCGCACACTGGACGGCCGGATCGCGATGATGTGGACCGGCGCGGACGTCGTGCCCACCAGCGTCACCGCCCAGCAGGCCGACGACGCCACGGACGTGTGGGGCCGTGAGGTGACCCTGTGGGACAACTACCCCACCAACGACTACGACCACGCGGCCGGACGCCTGCTGCTCGCCCCCTACGCACGCCGGGCCCCCGCCCTGGACGAACACCTCACCGGCATCGTCCTCAACCCCATGAACCAGGCCTCGGCCAGCAAGCCGGTCCTGTTCACCGGCGCCGACTACGCCTGGAACACCCGCGCCTACACCCCCGAGGCCAGCCTCCGGGCCGCTGCCCGCTACCTCGCCGCAGGCGATCCCTCCACCACCGACGCCCTGGCCCTCTTCTTCGACACCCAGCACCTCGCCCCCAGCTGGGACGGCACCCCCTGGCAGCCCCAAGCCCCCGATCTGCAGGCCCGCATCAACCGCTTCCAGGCCGACTGGAAGGCCGGCCGCCAGCAGCACGCCGCACAGGAACTGGGCCGCTACGCCCGCTCCATGGCCGCCGCCCCTCAGCAGATCCGCGCCCATGTGCCCGATGCGGGCCTGGCGGCCGAGGCGAAACCCTGGCTGGACGCCCTCGCCCTGTGGGGACAGGCCCTGACCGACACCAGCGACGCCCTGCTGGCCCGCCTCGACGGTGACACGGCCCGCGCCGAGCAGCTCTTCTCCCGTTCCCGCGACCACGCCGGACAGGCCGCCCGTCAGCACACCCTGCCGGGCGCCACCCGCCCCCAAGGCCCCGTCAAAATCGCCGACGGCGTGCTCGACACCTTCCTCGAACAAGCCCCTCACCTGCCCCGCCACACGGGCGGGTGACGGCCGTCACCACCGGCCGCGTAGCGGGAGCGCGCGGTCCAACGCGGGCGGAGGTGCGAGGTCAGCCGGTCCTACGTTGTTGAGGGGTCGGACGGGCCAGTCATATGGTCCTGAGATCCAGAGACGCCGAGTATGGCTTTCAGCCACTGCCGCCTGACGGCACGTGCTCCAAGCCGGACCGGGTGCCCCGAAGCGGGGCCGGCCGGAGTAGCGGTGTCAGCGGGTGCCCGCTGCGGCGGCGAAGGGCCCGTCCAGGGCCGCCCATTGCAGGAGCAGGATGGTCTTGCCGTCGGTGATGCGTCCGTCGCGGATCATGGCGAGGGCGTCGGTGAAGGGCAGTTCGAGTACTTCGATGTCCTCGCCGTCCTCTTCGAGTCCGCCGCCGTTTCCGGTTCGATCGGCCGGGGTGTAGGGGGCGGCGTAGAAGTGCAGGCGCTCGGTGACGGAGCCGGGGCTCATGTAGGCGTCGAGGATGTGGGTGAGCGGTCCGAGTGTGACACCGAGTTCCTCGGTGCTCTCGCGCCGGATGGCGGCGAGCGGGTCGTCGCCGTCGAGCAGTCCGGCCGCGGCCTCGATGAGCATGCCGTCCGGGTGGTCGTTGACGTAGGCCGGGTAGCGGAACTGGCGGGTGAGCAGCACGCGGCCGCGTTCGGTGTCGTAGGGCAGGACGACCGCGCCGTTGCCGCGGTCGTAGGTCTCGCGCTGCTGGGTGGTCCAGCGTCCGTCGCGGCGCCGGTAGTCGAAGGTGGTGCGGCGCAGGACGTGCCAGCCCTGGGAGGTGAGTTCCACGTCGCGGACCATGACGTCGGGGTTGCGGTCCAGGTTCCGGCCGGCGTGGTCGAGGCCGGTGCGGCCGCGGTGGTCGGGGGTGTCGATGCCGGGGCGGGTGTTCACGCGGTCTCCTGCGGGGTACGGAGGGGGATCTCGTTCACGTCGTAGTAGACGGGCAGGCCGCGGCGGCGGGCGGTGGCGACGTCCTGATCGGCTCCGGTGGAGTGGCCGGGGAGTCGGAGTACGGCGTCGCAGTGGGCGAGCAGGCGCTCGGCGGTCGGGTAGAGGACCTGGTCGGCAAGGGGGTCGGTGGGGCCTGCGCCGGCCGAGCGCAGGACGGGCAGGGCGACCCACTCCCCGATCACGGGGACGTGGCCGGCGGCGAACACAGGCCAGGCTGCGGCTTCGAGGTGGACGAGGTTGGCGGCCATGGCCTGCGGGTCGCCGCCGGTGCCGGAGCGGTAGGGGCCGGCGATGAGGATGAGCATGGGCTTGTCGGTCATGGCGCGCTACGATACACGCAGAAACATGCAAGAACAGGAGAAAGTACGGATGCTGGCTGCTGAGCGACGCGACCACCTGCTGGGCCTGCTCGCCCGCGAGGGCAAGATCGTCGCCAAGAACGTCGCCACTGACCTGGGCATCTCCGAGGACAGCGTTCGCCGCGATCTGCGCGACCTGGCCGCCGAAGGACTGTGCCAGCGGGTCTACGGCGGGGCCCTGCCCGTCTCCCCAGCCATCGCGGACTACGCCGCCCGGCAATCCGTCACCCCCGACGGCAAACGGAAGGTCGCCGCGGTCGCCGCCGCGCTCGTACGGCCCGGCGGCGCCCTGATCCTGGACGGAGGCACCACCGCCCTCGCCGTCGCCCACACCCTCCCGCCGGATCTGTCCTGCACCGTGATCACCCACAGCCCGACCATTGCGGCCGCACTGCTCGACCACCCCCAGGCTGAGGTCTTCCTCCTCGGCGGCCGCCTCTTCAAGCACTCGGCGGTCACCTGCGGCGCGGCCGCGGTCGAGGCCGCCCAGAACGTCTCGGCCGACCTGTGCCTGCTCGGCGTCACCGGCGTCCACCCTCAGGCAGGCCTGACCACCGGCGACGCCGAGGAAGCCGCGATGAAGCGTGCCCTGGCCGCACGGGCCGCGGACACCTACATCCTCGCCTCGTCCGAGAAGATCGGCACCGCCTCCCGGTTCCGCGTCCTGCCCTGGGAGGACATCAGCGGACTGATCACCGACGCCGACCCCTGTCACCCGGTCCTCAATCAACTCACCGCACACGGCGTGGAGATCCTGGCAGCCGGCTGACAGCTACGGAGCGAGCGCGAACCGGGCGTGCGGCGGGTGCTGGATCGTGACCCGGCAGGGCTGGAGGACTGGGACCTCAGGTTCGCCGTGCGGATGGCTGTCCCGGACGCCGTGCTCTACGACGACCGCGGGCATGACGGCCTGGCCGTCCTGATCCACGACGGTGACCGCTCCTGGGCGGAGGTTCGTCCGGACGCGGCCGGCCGGCCCGTACTGTGGCAGGGCGGCCGCGCCGGATTGGAGACGAGGTGACGATCGCCTGGGGCAGTGGGAGGGCCTGGGGCGTCCGTACCCGTACGACGGTGTCACCGTCACCCCCGACTCCCAGTGGGCGTGGCAGGGCAACCCGGACAACGGTCCGCGGTGGCCGATCGGACGCCTGCACCGAGTCACACGGTGACCCGTTTGATCCGTGTGCGCACGCCTGGGTTCCGCGGCTTCGGCTGCGGGCCCAGGCACATCCTAAGAGCGTCCGGGTCGCGGGGACCTGCGACCTGGACAGCACCCGCGGGCCGACGCCGGACAGCACGGCACTGCCTGGGTGACGGCAAGGCGTACTGCCCGCTGTGCTCGGCGGCATACTGGACGGTCCACCGGCTCCTCGCCCGCTCGTTCTCGGGCGCCAGGGTGTCGGCCTGCGCCTGCACGACGATTGACAACCTGTGATCAGTCTTGCTGGCTCACCATGGGCGTGCCGTACGCAGACGGAGATGCGCGGACGGCGGGGCCGCGCCGACGTGCATCCCCGTCTGCGTTCGGACCAGCGGGTGCGGCGAGGCTGGCGGGCGCATGGCAGGGTGGCACATATGAGTGCGAATCCAGCCATTCCGGCCTCCTCCCGTACGGTGGGCGCACTGCGGGATGTCGTCCAGCCGGTTCCGGGCGACGGCCACGGTGAGCCGCTGCGCGTGCTGGTGCTGTCGGGGTCCCTTCGGACGGGATCGGTCAACGGGCAGTTGGCCATGCTGACCACCAAGCTGCTGGCCGAGAACGGCGCCGCCGCCGATCTTGCCCACCTGCGGGACTTCGACATGCCGTCGTACGACGGGGACGTCGAGACCGCCCAGGGTCAGCCACAGAACTCCGTCGCCCTGCGCGACCGCCTTCGGGCAGCGCAGGCGTTCGTGCTCGCCTCGCCGGAGTACAACGCATCGATCCCTGGCGTGGTGAAGAACGCGATCGACTGGCTGTCACGCTTCCGGCCGCAGCCGTTCAAGGACAAGCACGCCCTGCTGGTCTCGGCTTCTCCCTCCATGGTGGGAGGAAACCGGGGGCTGTGGGCGCTCCGCGTTCCGCTGGAACATCTCGGGGCCCGTGTCTATCCGGACATGTTCAGCCTTGGCGAGGGCCCACCAGGCGTTCGGCGACAGCGGAGACCTGAACGACGCCGGACTGCAGGATCGGCTCGCTGCCACCGTGAAGGCATTTCTCGGTCTCGTCGAGGCGGACACGAACTACCCGGCGCTGCAACGTTGCTGGTACGAGTTCCTCGGCGACCAGACCAGTGCCCAGGTCACCCAGCGCGCCGAGAACTAGCCTGCCCGCCCTTCCCGGCGGGAGGCCCTCCCCCATCGCGGGGACAACGCGACGAGTCACAACGAGTTCCAGGCCGGCGCCGGAGTGACACGGGAGCATGCGACGGCAGCGTTGCGCAGCGAACGAGACTGCCGTCGTGCCGCCCGCGCCGCCGGCTGTCCCACCGTCGCGGCGTACCGGCGGCGCTCCGTCTCCGCCGCGCGGTTCCTTCGCAAGGCCGGGGCCGCGCGGGCGGTGGACACGCAGCCGCCGCACGCCGGCCGCCGCTGCGACGCGCACCCGGCGGCCCGGGCCCCGAGTCAGCCGAGTCCGACCAGTTCGGAGATCGTCCCGCCGAGAACCCGGTCGCGTACTTCGCCCGGGCTGGTGACCCGTTCCACTCATGAGCCGGGGCGGTGCCGCTGACCTTGGCGCGGAACAGCTCGCGGTAGCCGGCGAACCCGCCGCCGCGCCGGTACGCGGTCAGGCCCGGGCTCGTCGTCCTGGTGGTCGTGATGCGGGTGCTGTCCCTCCGGGATATCCGGCGCCCCTGGCAGCGGGGTGATCAGCAGCCGGGCCGGCGCCGCCGGAGCAGCAACAACGAGGAGGAGCCCGGCTGCCACGGCACGCGGGACAACGTGTTCCGACGCCACAAGGCGGGCCCCGACCTTGCGGTGCGGGCCGTTTGAGACCCACGGCCACGCGGGTGCGGGCTTTGCGCCGGCCGTGGCACCGGTCACGGGGTGAGCACCAGCTTCGCGGGGGCTCCCCGCCTCTGCTGCTCCCAGGCGGTGGCAACGTCCGCGAGCGGGAGCGCCTTTGTGTCGACGGAGATCTTTCCTTCAGCGGCCTGCTCGGTCAGGTTCCGGTAGGCGGTGCGGAGTGCTTCGAGGGGGACATCCGTGATCGTGAAGCTGAGGATCTGCAGAGCGTTGTAGCGCAGCATCGCCGCGGGCAGTTCGATCGTGGCTGCGGCGGAGTTGCCGATCTGGATGTGGCGAGCGCCGCGCGAGACCGCTTGCAGGGCCGCCAGGGCGGGCTCACCCCACAGTGTGTCGATGACGACGTCGATCCCGTGTGATCCGGCGGCCGTGCGGAAGGCGGCTGAGAGATTCGTGCCGGCGTCGACCACGACGGTGGCGTCCGCGCCCCGCTCGCGCGCGCGACGCAGCCGGTCCGGGTCGCGGCCGGCGGCGATCACGTGTGAGGCGCCCTGTGCCTTGGCCGCCTGCACCGCCACGGACCCCAACGCCCCGCTCGCGCCCAGCACCAGCACCGACTCGCCTGGCTGCAGCCCGGCCCGCCAGCTCAGGGCGCACCAGGCTGCCAGCCCGGTGTGGCCGAGTGCCGCCGCGGTCACATCGTCCACACCCTCCGCGAGGTCCAGCAGGTTCGCCTCCGGAGCCACGGTCCGCTCGGCCCACGATCCATAGGGGGACACCGGGGCGTCGAAGTACACGCGGCGCCCGTCGGCTGTCCGCCCGACCCCGTCGGACCCGACCACGTACGGGAACACGGGTACGCCATACGCACCGGACGCCTTCTCCAGGTCAAGGTGGTGTACACCGGCTGCGGTCACCGTCACCACGACCTGGCCCTCCCTGGCCTGCGGATCGGCGAAGTCACCGATCTGGGGCACGGCCCCTTCCTCGACAAGGACGGCAGCTCTCATGAGTCGACCGTAACGGCCGCCCGCGGGCTCGCGGGCAGCCGTTTGCGCCACACAGGTGACCCCGGGCCAACCACCGGGTGCGCTGCGAAGCCGGTTGCCGGCTGCCGCGTCGTTTCGACGTCAGCCGGGTAGCGTGGTGGCGTGGGCAC
Source organism: Kitasatospora sp. NPDC057542 (assembly GCF_042801945.1). Taxonomy (NCBI): domain Bacteria; kingdom Bacillati; phylum Actinomycetota; class Actinomycetes; order Kitasatosporales; family Streptomycetaceae; genus Kitasatospora; species Kitasatospora sp. NPDC057542. The sequence continues at coordinate 15,393 of NZ_JBHVFE010000057.1, read as the reverse complement.
GGGGATTCCCGAGGCAGGGAAAACACTTTCCGTGGTTGCGGCGAACGTAGGGTCGCGTGTACCGGACGTCAGTCGCGACGTATGGGATTACGTGCTTGCTGAGATCCCGGAGCTCAGGGGCGACGAGCCCGTCCTCAAACTCCTGCACGCAAGTGTCGCGGAAAACGTCGCAACGCTGCTGCACGTTTTCGAGAACGACATACCCCTGGACAAGGTCGAGGGGCCCGTGGCGGCCCTGGAGTACGCCAGGAGGCTGGCGCAGCGGAATGTTCCCATCAGTGCGCTGGTCAGGGCCTACCGGATCGGACACTGGCGCTTCCTGCAGTGGTGTCTGGAGGAACTCCACGGTCAGGGAGTCGAGGAGGACCTCTTCGCCGCGACGGTCTGGCGCACGTTGACGGTGAGTTTCGGCTACATCGACCAGGTGACCGAGCGTGTCATCGAGCTCTACCAGCTGGAGCGGGATCACTGGTTGCTGAGCCAGACCGCGGGGCGCGCCGCGCGGGTGCGGGAGATTCTTGCCGGGCAGGAGGTCGACGTCGACTGGGCGGAATCGACGCTTGGCTACCGGCTCAGGCAGATGCACCTCGGGCTGGTGGCCTGGCTGCCCGTGCCGACGCACGGTAGTGCGGGGTTGGCCCGGCTCGAACGGATCACCAGCGCCATCGCCGATGAATTGAACTGCTCCGCAAGGCCGTTGTTCATTCCTCGTGATGAGGCGTCGTGCTGGGCCTGGTTGCCGTTCGGCTGGGACGGTGAGGTCTCCTTTGAACGGATGTGGGGTGTGGCCGAGGACGGCGACCCGTCCATGCGTGTGTGCGCCGGGCGGCTGGAGCCCGGTGTCGAGGGGTTCCGTTGGACGTATCGGCAGGCTCTGTGTGCACAGGAGCTGGCCACGGCGTCGAGTTCGGGGGCTCGGTTCACTGCCTACTCCCGTGTCGCTCCGATCGCCCTGATGTGTACGAACATCGACGACATGCGGATCTGGGTGCGGAGCGTTCTCGGTCCGTTGGCCGTCGACGACGAGCCCTGCGCGCGGTTGCGGGAGACGGTGCAGATCTTCCTGGACACCGGTGGCAGCTACACCGCCACCGCACGTCGGCAGATCCTCCACAAGAACACCGTGCAGTACCGCATCCGGAAGGCCGAGGAGGCCATGGGGCGCACGGTCCAGGAACAGCGGACCGATCTCGAGGTGGCGTTGCTCGCCGTCCAGTACCTCGGCTCGTCGCTCCTGATTGCCCCTTGAGACGGCACTCGGTCGACCTTCCGCCACGTCAGCCGTCGCCGAGGGCGCGCATGACCCTGATCTGCGCCTCGTCCCGCGCGCCCTCCAGTTCTTCGACGGTCGCGCCGAAGTCGGCCTGTCCGGAGAGGAGTTCGACGGTCGCTTCGTCGAGTGCCGGGGTGCCGAGGTCGCGCCACAGGTCTTCCAGGGCGGGCCCCAGGTGTTGCAGGAAGTCCGGCAGGCCGCCGGGGCCGCCGCCGAGGTGGAAGCTGCGGAAGGGACCGGCGACGGCCCAGCGCAGGCCGAGGGAGGAGGTGACGATGTCGTCGAGTTCCTGCTCGGTCACCACGCCCTGGACGACGAGGTCGACCGCCTCGCGGAAGAACGCGGCCTGCAGCCGGTTGGCGACGAATCCGGGCACCTGCCTGCGCAGCACCTGCGGCTTCTTGCCGAGGGCAGTGTAGAAGGCGACGGCGCGCCGCACCGTGTCCGGATCGGTCTGCTCGCCGGGGACCACCTCGACCAGCGGGACGAGGTGCGGCGGATTGAACGGGTGGCCGATGACGAGCCGTCCCGGTTGCTTCATCTCCAGGGCCATCGCGCTGGCGGGAATGCCGGAGGTGGAGCTGAGCAGCAGGGTGTCCGCACGCGCGGCCTGCTCGATCCGGGCGAAGAGGTCCTGTTTGAAGTCCAGGCGCTCCGGGCCGTTCTCCTGGACCACGTCCGCGTCCGCGAGCGCTTGGCCGAGGTCGGCCTCGAAGCGCAGAGAGCGGTCGAGATCGGCGGTGGGCAGGCCCAGTGCCTTCAGCGCCGGGACGGCCTCCCGCAGTTGGTCGCGCGTGCGCTCGGCCACGTCGGGGAGCGGGTCGTTCACGGTGACGGCCAGGCCCCTGGCGAGGAACAGGGCGGCCCACGACGCGCCGATGACACCGGCCCCGATGACGGTGACGTGCCGGAAGTCGTCCATGGTGGCGCCGGTGGCGGCGGGAGTGCCGTTCATGATGACTCCTGGGGTGCTGCCGTGAGGTAGTCGTGGACGACTTCGGGGGACGGCAGGGTGAGGTCGGTCAGGATGTGGGCGGCGGAGAGGACCTCCAGGACGGGAAGGTCCGCCAGCGGCGCCAGGGCGTGCTGGAAGAGCTGCAGCCGGGCGGGGCCGGTCCAGGAGCCCTTGACGGTGATGTCCTCGATCCGGAAGCGGACCAGTTCGCAGATGCGCGGCCGGCCGGTGTACCCGGGCAGGATCTTCAGCATGAAGGTGGGCCGGCAGATCTCCTCCCGTGCCCGGCCGGCGTCGAGCGGGGCGTGCTTGTAGCCCATGGTGGCGGTGGCGACGCGCAGGGAGCCGTAGTCGAGGGTGCCGACCAGGGTGTCGGAGTCGACGGTCAGTCTCGGGGCGCCGAGTTTCTTCGGGTAGGCGCTGATCTCGCGGCCGCTGGCGATGGCCGGCATGCTGTCCACGTACATCGCCAGGACGTACTCGCCGCGCTCGCCCTCGTACTCGACGGAGAGCACCTGGCCGGACTCGGCGTAGTCACCCAGTCCGGTGGTGTCGGGCATCCGCATGATCTCGAAGCGCACCGTCGGCTCGGCGACCCGCAGGGGCGCGGGGACGAGGCGTTCCAGGGCCCGTTCGTCAGTGCGGTAGACGATGGTGAAGTACTCCCGGTCGGTGAAGCGGTACGGGCCGCGGGGGTAGGCGGGAGCGTCCAGTGGGGTGGTGAGCTGTTGGGTCACGTCTCGGGTGCGCATGGTGTGGCCTGGGATCTCGTCGGGTGCGGTGGGCCGGCTGCGCCCGGTGGCCCGGCCGTGGTCCGCCACAGGTGCGGTGGGCCACCGGGCCGCGCCGGGGATCAGCGGCGCTGCCAGTGCGGTGGCCGCTTCTCCGCGAAGGCACGGGCGCCTTCCCTGGCGTCCTGGGACGCCAGGACGGGCGCGACGATCCGGTCCTGTTCCTGGAAGGCGTCCTGGTCGCGGAAGGACGTCCGCTGGTCGATGCAGCGTTTGACGGCCGCCACCGCCAGGGGGGCGTTGTGGGCGATGCGGGCGGCGAGGTCCAGGGCCTGACGGAGCGCCTGGCCGGGTTCGGTGAGGTGGTTGACCAGGCCGAGCCGCTCGGCGCGCTCGGCGGGCAGGGGATCGCCGGTGAGCAGGAGTTCCAGGGCGATGTTGCGGGGGATGCGTTCGGGCAGCCGGATCATGCCTCCTTCGGGCGGGACGAGTCCGTAGTGGACCTCGGTCTGGCCGAAGGTGGCGTCGCGGGCGGCCACGACCATGTCGCAGGCGAGGGCCATCTCGGTGCCGCCGCCCAGCGCGTAGCCTTCGACGGCGGCGATCAGGGGCTTGGTGAGCTGGGCGCGGGTGACGCCGCCGAAGCCCCGGCCGGGGACGATCGGGGTGTCTCCGGCGGCGAACGCCTTGAGGTCCATGCCGGCGCTGAAGGTGCCGCCCGCACCGGTGAGGATGCCGATCAGGAGGTCGTCGCGGGCGTCGAGTCGGTCCAGGGCGGCAGCCAGTGCCCGGGCGGTGGCACCGTCGATGGCGTTGCGTGCCTGCGGCCGGTCGATGGTGATCACCAGCGTGGCATCGTGTTCCGTGGTGCGCACGGTCGGAGTGTCGGTGGCCTCGGTCATGGTGGGGACTCCTTTCTCCCCCTGTTGCTGCTCCGTCCTTGAGGCGGCGCGCGCCTCGGCGGTGTGATCGCGGTTTCGCGGTGCCCCGCCCGGGGGCAGGGCTTCAGGTGATTGCCTCCGCCCTGCGCAGGTCCTCGATTCCGGCAGCGTCGAAGCCCAGGTCACGCAGCACGGATTCGGTGTGTTCGCCGAGGTCCGGGGCCGGACGCGGGGGGACCTTCCGTTCCTGGTCCAGCCGTACGGGGCTGTCGACGGTCAGGGGCGGCTCGGCGCTGCCGTCCTCGACCGGCACGACGATCCGGTTGGCGACGAGCTGGGGGTCGTGGGCGCACTCCTCAAGCGTCTGGACGACTCCGTAGGTGAGGCCCGCGGTGTCGAGCAGCTCGCGCCACTCGGCCAGGGGACGACTCTCGAAGGTCTTGTCCAGCAGGGCGACGATCTCGGCGGCGTTGGCACGGCGGCTCGCGGTGTCGGCGTAGCGGGGATCCTCCGCCGCCTCGGGGTGGCCGATGGCCTTCAGGAACAGCGGGACCTGCTTGTCCTCGTTGGCGAAGGCGAGCAGTACCCAGCGGTCGTCCGCCGTGCGGTACGCGTTCGCCAGCGCGTTCGGCGGATGGAGCCGGTCGACCGGGCGGGGGTTCTTCGCGCCGACCAGGATGGCCTGCAGCCACATGCCGGCCGCCCACGCGCCTTCGGCCAGCAGCGACGCCGTCACCCGTGCGCCCTGGCCGGTCCTCTCCCTCCGGTACAGGGCGGTCATGATCCCGGCGAACAGGGTGACCGCGGTCGCGTGGTCGCCCGATCCGAAGACGTTCATCGCCGGCGGCGCGTCGCGCTGGCGTGTGACGTCCATCAGGCCGCTGCGCGCCCAGTACGCCGTCACGTCGAAGCCGGGCAGGTGCGCGTCCGGACCCGCCTCGCCGAAGCCGGTGACGTCGGCGTAGATCAGCCGTGGATTGAGCGGCGCCAGATCCTCGTACTCCAGGCCCAGCTTCGCCCGCGTCCGCGGCGGGAAGTTGGTCACCAACACGTCGGCCCAGGCCACCAGGCGTTCGAGCACCGGCCGGGCCCCGGGCGACTTCAGGTTCAGGGCGATGCTGCGCTTGTTGCGGTTGTCCAGCTGCCAGGGGTAGTTGACCCCCTCGACCTGCGGATTCGGCGGCACGCGGCTGAGCGCGCGGTAGGTGTCGCCGACGCGTGGTGGTTCCACCTTGACGACATCGGCGCCGAAGTCACCGAGCATGGTGGCCGCCGCCGGGGCGGCGATGAAGCTGGCGAGATCGACGACGTGCAGCCCCTCCAGCAGCGGCGCGCTGTCCATGACTGCTCCCTTCCTCGACGGTCAGCGGCCCGCGGCCACCGGGACGAAGGCGTTGTACCCGGTGATGTCCCGGCCGACGATCAGCGCCTGCACCGTGTCGGTACCCTCGTAGGTGTCGATGGCCTCGATGTCGCACAGGTGCCGGGCGACGTGGTAGTCGAGCACGATCCCGTTGCCACCGAGCATGTCGCGGGCGTCGGCGAGGATGGCCCGGGCGCGTTCGGTGTAGTGCATTTTGGCCAGAGCCACCCGCGGCATCGAGAACTTGCCCTCGTCCATGAGCTGGCTGAGCCGGTACTGCATGCACACCATGTCGGTGATGTCCGCCAGCATCCGCGCCAGCCGGTACTGGACGAGCTGGAAGGACGCCAGCGGCATCCCGAACTGGTGCCGCTGCTTGGCGTAGGCCAGGGCGGTCTCGTAGCCCGCGATGGCCGCTCCCACCGACTCCCAGGCCACGCAGAAGCGGGAGGCCAACAGGACCTCCTCGGTGTCACGGAAGGTGTGGCCGCCCGCCAGCCGGTTCTCGGCGGGCACCCGGACGTCGGTGAGCGAGATCTGCGCGTTCTGCACACACCGCAGAGCCGTCTTGCCTGTGATCACCTGGGCATCGAACCCCGGCGTGCCCTTCTCCACCACATAACCGCCGACGTGCCCGTCCTCTCCCCGGGCCCAGATGATCACGTAGTCGGCGAACGTGGCATTGCCGATCCACCGCTTGTGGCCGTTGAGCACATAGGAGTCGCCCTCCCGGCGGGCGGTCGTCTCCAGCTTGACCACGTCCGAGCCGTGCGCGGGCTCGGTCAGGCCGAAAGCACCGATCTTCTCCAGGCGCGCCATCGGAGGCAGGAAACGTTGCCTCTGCTCCTTTGAGCCCAGCAGCCCGATCGAGGTCATGGCCAGCGCCGAGTGCACCCCCATGAAGGTGGAGACACTCAGATCCCCGCGGGCCAACTCCAGGATGACCACGCCGGCCGTCACGTTGCTCATCCCCGGACAGCCGTCACCGGAGACCTGGAAACCCGCGATACCCAACCGCGCAAGCTTGGGGACCAGCTCGTGAGGGAACTCCGCCCGCTCCCAGTAGGGATTGATGATCGGTGTGACCTCCCGGTCCATGAAGTCGCGGACCTGGTGGCGAAGAGCCTGCTGCTCGTCCGTGAGCAGGTCCCCGAGCAGGTAGTAGTCGGATTCCTCGGGCCCACCCAGCACCGGCGGCTCCACCAGCGGATGCCCGTCGCCCTCCGGGATGCTCTGCGCCGACCCGACCGCGGTGCCGCGTGTCGCGTTCATGTCCCGCTCCTTCCGGTCTGCGGGGATCAGATCGCTCCTGTGCACACGACGCTAGAAGCCGCCGGCCGAGCAGCCACTGGGCGCAGAGCACCATGTACGCGAAGAAGTTCGTGCGGGTGCACCAATCCGCCCGCCGCCGGTGCACAGGGCCTGACCCGGACGATCACGCACCACGGTCACGCCGCCCCGAGCTTGACCCTGGGACGCCTGGACCACCCGCTCCGCTGCAGTCGGGATCCCGAGACGGCGGAGCTTGCCGTTCGTCTTCGGGATCATCCGCTCGTGCACCGGGATCGGCCGGAAACTGCGCTCTCTCAGCTGAGATCGCAGCCCGTCGAGGAAGACCTCGACTCTCTGCCCGGCGCGGATCAACGTACCGTGCAGGAGGGGCAGTTCCTCTTCTGCGTGTTCCAGCCGGGGTCCGCAGTGGGTGAGTCCGGGGTGCGTACGGTCCCAGGCGGCCTACTCGGGCTTCTATCCCGCCGTGTGTCGTGGGCGGCATGCCGACCCGCGGCGGATGACGGCGTCCAGCTGGGTCATCCGGGCCGCGGCCAGCTCCACCACTGCCCTACCACCGGGTGACAGCTCGGCATCCGGCCGGTGCACCACCGCGAATGTCTCGTACAGCGGCGGCGACAGCGGTGCCCAAGCCAGCATTGCCGGGAGGCGGCCGGCAAGCCGGTGGAGCACGCCACGCCAGGTGATCGTGTCGGCCAACCCGGTGGCCGCGACGTCCAGCGCCGTCTCCGTCTCCTCGACCTCGATCCGTGGATGCAGCCTGCCACCTACCGCCTGGACGCGGGCCATCAGTTGCTGGCGGGTGGAGTCCTCCTCGCGCCGGCTCACATCGGGCAGGACAAGCTGTGCCGCGGCGAGCTCCGACGGTGTGACCGAGGCCCTCACCCGCGCTGGATCGGCACTGACATAGACCAGTTCGTCGCGCAGAACGGGCCGCACGGTGGCGTCCTGGTCACCGAACGGCAGTGCCACTACAGCGGCCTCAAGCAAACCACGGCGCAGCTGGTCCAGCACTGGCACCGAATGCGGACCGATCAGTTCAAGGCGGAGGCCCGGGTGACGTTCCAGGACATCGGCCACCAGCTCGCTGCCCAGGTAGAGGCGGGCGGTATGGAACACCCCGAATCGAACCGTCCCGGTCAGCGCCTTTTGGACCGAGGCGACCGCCCGAGCCCCTTCTTCCACCGCCGCCAGTGCGGCCACGGCGTGCGGCTGCAGCGCCCAAGCCGCTTCGGTGGGCACCAGGCCACGGCCCACTCGCCGGAACAGCACCATGCCGAGGCCCTGTTCGAGTAGCCGTACCTGTTCCGAGACCGACGGCTGGCGTAGCCGAGTGTGGCGGCAGCCGCGGTGAAGGAGCCATGCTCCAGGGTGGCCTGGAAGCAGCGCAGCTGGTGGAGTGTCGTGGCCAAGGAATCTCCTGTGCTTGAGACGACACGACGCCTCGTCCTTGCCGCCGGAACACCGACCCTATGCCTGACCAGCGGAAATACACCCTCCATGCCCAGAAAGACAACACCTTCTCATGGCTGACCTTTGGTGTCCGCCGGCGTGGCCTCGACGACGGTCACGTCGGCCGAAGAATCCTCCGGAGCGAGTTCCTTGACACTCACCCGGACCTCGGCGACCTGACCGGCGTCGGCTCCGCTGAAGGCCAGGACGTCGTAGCCCCCGCCGGGCGGGACGACGAGGCTGCCCCGGTCGCTCCCGCAGGCGGTCGTGACCCGTACCTCGGGCAGGTCCTTCTTCGCCGGAGACTAGCGCAGGCGGGGGACACGAGAAACCGGCCACCCGCCGCTCAAAGCGCGGCGAGGAAGGTGTCCAGCTCGTGCTCGAACAGGTCCGGGCACTCCAGTGGGATCATGTGTGCGGCGCCGGGAAGCACCCGGTGACGGGCGTTCGGGGCAGCAGCAGCGACGGCGTGGGCGTTGGCCAGGATGTCGCTGCCGTCCAGGTCCCCGGTCAGGACCAGGGTCGGCACCGCCACCTCGCCGAGCCGGTCGGCCGCGCCCACCTCCCGCGGCAGCCCGGCGCCGAGGCCGGCGGCGTGGCGCAGGACGTTGGCGGTCGCGCAGGCGCGCAGCCGCTCCCGCAGTGCGCCGTCCACCTCGGTGGGAGAGCGGTGCGGACCGTCCACCCACATCCGCAGGAAGTGCTCCACGAACAGCTCCACGCCCGCTGCGCCCCCGGTGCCCAGTGCGGCGATCTGCTGCTCCGCATGGTGCGTCACGAAGGGGTCGGTGAACGGCCGTCCGCTGACGCCGGGCGCGGTGAGGACCAGGGCGGCCACGTACTCGGGGTGGGCGAGCGCGGCATCGAGGGCCGTGCGGGCACCAAGCGAGAGCCCGACCAGCACGGCGCGGGGGACGGCCAGGTGTGCGAGCAACGCTCGCAGGTCGTCCTGGTGGGCGTAGTCGCCGGTGACGGTGGAGGAGTGGCCGTGCCCGCGGGCGTCGTAGCGGACGACGTGGTGGCCACGGGCGGCGAGGCGGGCGAACTGCTCGTCCCAGCTGTGCCGGTCCAGCATCCCGCCGTGCAGCAGGACGAGGGTCGGCCCACTGCCGCCCTGCGCCACCTCGTAGGACAGCCGGCCGCCCTCGACGGACACGGTTCCCGTGGTCATGGTGCCGTGTGCTTCGGTCATAGTCCGTTCGCTCCTCGGTCGTTCCGGTCACTTCGGTCGCGTTCCGCGGCCGCCCGTTCCAGCTCGTGGAACACCTCGCCGAGCCGGTCGAGCACCCGCAGTGTGGCGGCGGCGTCGGCCGGGTCGAGGTCGCCGAGATGCCGCCGGAGCGCGTCGTGCTCGGCGCGCTGGATCCGGGCCAGGACGGCCTCGCCCTCCGCGGTGAGCCGCACCAGGGACGAGCGCCGGTGCTCCGGGTTGGCGACCGTCTCGGCCAGCCCGAGCGCCTTGGCGTCGTTCACCAGCCGCTGCACCGGCTGCCGGTCCAGGTCCAGGGCGCGTGCCAGTTGCGGCACGGTGCGTGGCCCGCCGCGCCGCACCGCGTCCAGCACCGCGTGCTGACCGGCTGTCATGCCCGTCCCGGCCAGTCCGCGCTCGACCGCCCTCACGATCATCCGGTGCACCGGCCACAGCCGCCGGATCACGTCGTGGAGCAACCCCTCGACGGGTGGTTCGCCGACATCTTCCATAATGACACTCATGATGTCAGGATGACACTGAATATGTCATCCGACCATCCAGATCCCGCCGGCCGGCGCTGTCACGTTGGCTGACGGGGCGGGATGATCTTCGGATTGGCCTTGCTGAAGGGGATCACCCGTGTCGTCCGCGCCGCCGTCGCGCAAGGGGCACCGGTATCCGGTGGAGATGAGGCCGCCAGGAAGTCCATGTTGATGTCGAGGCCGACGAACGGCGCCGCGGCCTCCTGGTCGGTGAGGGGCCGGTGCCAGTCCCATGCCTCGGTGACCAGTTCGCCGTCCGGCTCGCGATGCCGGATCGAGCACCGCGAGCGGCCCGGCCGGGAACCTCGCCGCCGCAGCGGCCTCCCAGTTCGCCGGACCCGCCTCGGCGACCGCCGTCTTCGCCGCCCGCGACACCGCGCCGGCGACAGGACGGGACGACGCGCTACACCGGGCCACAGCCGGTGCGGCGTCCATGCGGGCGGCCTGACGGGACGCAGCGACCGAAGCGACCGAAGCGACCGAAGCGACCGAGGCAACCGACTCGGCCAGGTCTGCGAGGCGGGCCGCTGCGCCGAGGCCGCCCAAGCTCCGCGCCTGTTCTGCGGACGACGGTGACCACAGGCGCGCCGGGTGGGCATGCCCCGGTGCGGGGCCGGGGTGGGTCAGGGGTTGGTGGTGGTACGGGCCCGTACGGCCAGCAGGGTGAGGTTCCCGGCTGCGGCGGCGGGGCGGAAGTCGAAGACACTGGTGAACGGTCCGGTCACCAGCAGCAGGACTTCGTGCGCGCGCAGCGCCCGCCACCACTCGCGCCCGGCCGCGAGTTCCCCGTCGAACCAGGCCTCGCCGTCCGGCCGACGCACCGTCAGGCACGGCGGGGACGCGGTGGCGGACCAGCCCGGGGCCGGATCCCGTTCCAGGACGCCCGCGTCGCGGGCCCAGCCCTCCTCCGCCGTCACCGGGCGTCTTGCCGCGTCGGGCACCACCAGCACCGGGCACTGGCCCGGCATCAGCTCCGGCCACACCCCACCGACAAGCCCCGCACCGGCAACGATCTCCACGCAACGCTCCCTGCCCCGCCACCCACCCCGGCACACCCACCCCCGGGCACCGGACCAACCCCATCATCCCCCACACCCGAGAAACCCGGCCCCACTGCGAGAACCCGGCGCAGTTCGTGACCCTGCCGCAGGCCGACCACGCGAAAGCCTGACACCTCACCGCGGCCGGGCTCCGCCGTGACGGCCACCTTCCCCGAGGCCCTGCACCCGACCGCCCCGGTGCCGGGCTCGGAGAAGCCGGCCGTCCACCGGCGCGAGCACCTACTCGACGTCGGCCGGATCCACACCGTCTTCGACACCGACGCCCGCATCCGCGACGAGGCCTGCGGCCCGCTCGCCCCGCTCCCACCCCCGAGCACCGCGCTGGCCCGCACGGCGAGATGTACCGAGAGCCTGCGCCGGCACCTGCCCCGCCAGCGGCCCTCGTTCAAGGACGGCCGCCGTATCCGCCAGGGGGCACAGGCCACCCGACCGTGATCCCACCGGTACGGGCGCGAGCGCTCCTGCTGTTCGACATGCCACGCGGCCTCGTCTCCGGGGCGCGGGTCGGCTTCCCCGAACCGGTCGACGAGGACCTGGTCGAAGCGGTGGGCGCCTTCGCCTGGGACTACGGGCGGCGCCACGGCTGGCCCACCGACCGCCACCACGCCGCCGCCTTCACACTGCGCAGGGGTCTGCGGATCCTGCTCGCCACCCAGGACGTCCCCGGCGTCCCGATGAAGGCCAGCGGGGCGGCCCGGCTCAACGACATCCGCCTGCCCGTCGGGCCGGTCCTGGACGTCCTGGCCGCCGCCGGACTCCTCGACGACGACCGCATGCCCGCCATCGTGCCCTGGTTCGAGCGCAAGACCGCCGGCCTGCCCGATCCGATGGCCGAGGAGGTGCGCATCTGGTTCGACATCGCCCGACGCGCGCACCGCTGGCCCAGCGCGCGGCGGTCAGGCGGGCCCGGCGGTCAGGGGTGCGGACCTGCTCCGCGTGTCCGCACCTCTGACCAGGGCGGTCAAGGTTCGATGGCACGAACCGTGCAGTGGTCTAACTTCCGTGGCAATCGGTCAGGGATCAGTGGCACAGGACACACCGGTTCTCACCACCGGTTGTCGCACCGGCAAGAGGGTCCGCCAGTTGGGCGCCGGCGGACCCTTTCAGTGCGAGCGGTGGCCGGTGGAATGGATTCCGGTCGGCAGCGGCGCCGCTATGCTCCGGCCGGCCGCAGCGAGGTGAGGCGTGTCATCTCGTCTTCCGAGAGCTGCAGTGCGCCGGACGCCATGTTCTGCGCGAGGTGGTCCGGATCACTGGTACCCGGGATCGCCAGCACGTGCGGCCCCTGCTGCAAGGTCCAGGCCAGCCGGACCTGTGCGACGGACACACCGCGCGCGCGGGCGACGGCGTGCACCTCCTCGTGGTCGCTGGGAGCCGGACCCGCCTCGCGTCCGGGACCGGCGATCGCGAAGAACGGGACGAAGGCGAGGCCGAGTTCACCGCAGAGCCGCAGGAGTGCCCGGTCCTCGCTCGACGCACCGATCCCGTAGGGGTTCTGCACGCAGACGACCGGGGCGATGGCCCGGGCCTCGGCCAGTTGCTCGGACGTGACGTTGGAGATGCCGAGGTGGCGGATAAGCCCGGCATCTTGCAGTTCGGCCAGCGCGCCGAAGTGCTCGCCGATCGAGCCGGTCCGCCGGCTCGGTGGCACGCGCAGGTTCACCACGTCCAGGTGATCGCGGCCGAGTTGGCGCAGGTTCTCCTCGACCTGGCCGCGCAACTGCGCCGGCGTGGCCCACCACCACGCGCCCGAGGGGTCGCGGCCCGGCCAGACCTTGGTGGTGATGACCAGGTCCTCCGGGTATGGCGCCAGCGCCCGGTTGATCAGCTCGTTGGCGGAACGCGTCGCCGAGAAGTAGAAGGCGGCGGTGTCGATGTGGTTCACGCCGAGCTCGATCGCCCGCCGGAGCACGCCGATCGACCGATCGCGGTCGCGCGGCACGCCGCGGTCGAAGGGCGCGGTACCCGTCAGCCGCATCGCACCGAACCCGACGCGGTTGACGGTCTGGTCACCAAGTTGCCAAGTACCCGTGTCAGGCGTGGTGTTCGTCTGTGGACTCATGACGTGGATCTCCTCTTGCGGCTTGGAATAAAGAACCGATGGGTGGGGCGTGGCGCGTTCAGGTCGCTCGGCAGGGCGAGGACCTCGAAGCGGTCCACCGGTGTCGAGGCAGGCGGGCCCCGGGCATGAAAAAAGCCTCCCCGGCGGATCGGAATCCGCACCGAGAAGGCTCACGTGATGACCGGCATTCTAGCAGGGCAGGGCAGGCAGCGGGAACTCGGTTTCGGTCGCCCAGGAGCACACGGTGCCCACCCACCCCGCCCGCGGCCCCCGGCGCGGCACCGCCAAGGACGAAGGCGAGCAAAGTCTCGTTCACCGCCATCGCGTGCTGGGCACCGGAGCGGCCCGCGCCCCGGGCGGTGGCAAGCGCTCAATTTGAGTATCCGTACTCAAGACGGAGCTGCGGGTCCACGCGGAGAGTCATTCCCATGTTGACCTCCACGCGTGGGCGACGCGGACGCGCCGCCGCAGCTACCCTGCTCGTGTGCGCCACCCTCTTCCTGACCGCCTGTGGTGAGCAGCGGGCTACGGGCCGGGCGGCGGCTGTCACGTTCCCTGGTTCCAGTCCGAGCTCCGCCGGTGCTTCGCCGTATGTGGAGCCCGGGGCCGGCGACGGTGCCCCGCACTACCGCGAGAACAACGGCTACCGCCTCCCCGCTGACATGTCGCCGGCCAGTGCGGAGGACGCGCAGAAGGAAGCCGGTCGCATCGAGCCGGTCCTCAAGCAGCTCTGGGAGGCCAAGTCGTGGGACCCGGAGAACGTGCGCGCGGCGCTACTCAAGCTCGGGTACCAGGAGGAGCGGACCGGGCCAAAGGGCGAGCGGCTCGGCGGGACGCTCATCGTGCGGGAGATGCCCTCGCGTTTTGTGACCGACCACTACGTCAGGCCCGAGGGCGCCCAGGTCGGCCTCCGCGTCCATGATGACGCCTGCGTCACCGCGTTCATACAGAAGACCAACTACCAGGTGACGACCAACGGCCCATACCCGGAGCACGGCTGCATCGAGCCGCCCGCCGGTCACTGAGCGGCCATCAGAGGACCCCGTGCCAAGGTCCCGCCCGGCGTCGAGCCCGTGGCGGCCCCGGCCCAGCAGGAGGACACGGCGAAGAAGAAGGCAGGCGCCGGAGCTGGTCGGCGGTGGCGACCCTGAGCACGCCGAGTACGCCCAGGACGTCGCCACGCAGAGCGTTGGTCGAGCCGCCCGAGTCGGCGGCGCGGCGTACGAACACGGTCCGGCCCAGCGCCGCGGCCGCGGGTGCCGGCAACGGTCGAACCGTGACCCACTTCGGACGGTTGAGTTCGCGGTCGGCCCGGCCGGCCCGAAGAAAGCCGCCACCCCCGGAGTTCCGGCCTTGCTTGGCCTTTCAGCCGGACAGCCTCGTCAGGACGGCGTCGGGCACCCTTTCGGCGTGGCGGCGGAACACCAGGCTGAACACCGCGAGCGCGCCCGGCATCAGGACCAGGTTGGACAGACCGAACCGATCTCCCGCCCAGACCGCGGCCGTGACGACCGCCACCCCGGCCCCGGTGCGCAGCGAGGCCCACAGCAGGGTGCGGTCCTTGGCGGGTTCCAGGCCTTCGAGTTGCTCGGCGGGCAGGAGGGCCGCGTAGTGGCCCCTGGTGTGGTTGGTGCTGATGGTCAGCAGTGTTTCGAGCAGGTCGTTGTGGTGCTGGGTGTCGAGGCGGAGTTCGGCTTGGCGCAGGGCGGCGACGACGAGTCGGCGGTGGGTACGGATCTGGTGGCGCCGCGGCCGGCCGACACCTCTTTCCCGGGCGAGGAGGGCTCGTTCCAGGTCGCGGAGGCGGGAGCTGACCTTTCGGGTCGCTGCGCGGCGTCTGCGGTTCGGGTTGGCTGTGTGGGGGCCGAGGGCGGCAGCGGCGAGCACGGCACGTGCGGGAACCGACCACGTGCCGCCCAGGCGGCGCAGGCCGGTACCGAAGACCGACCACCGGGCCTTCGTCATGAGCACAGTGGCCACGGCGAGAGCGGAGAGCGCCGCCTGGAGCCAAAGGGGCTCCAAAAGCCGGGTGTTCACTGCCATGACGCCGAGTGCCGTGGAGTACAGGCCGAGCAGGGCGGTGTGGAGGTCCCTGCCGGCGGCTTCGAAGGCCTTGGTGCGGCCGATGATCCGGGCGGTGATCCGTATGTTCGCAGCGGCCCGGGCCGGCAGGCCGGCGGCCCGGGCCGCGCGGGCGAGATCGGACAGCAACTGCTGCGCCCTGACCTCCCCGCCCACTCGGGCCAGCTCCGCCCGGCGTCGGTACCAACCCGCCATGTGTGCCCCCTCCCCGGGATCCGTACACGACAGCGTTCCAGGTTCCGTTCGAGGGCGACAGGTCGCGTATCGGGGGCCGGGGCTGTGCCACGTTCCCCGGCAGGGCCGTCCCCTTGGCGGCGGCGCGGGCAACGGATCCCTCGATGACGAGGTCGGCTGGACGACGAACCGGCGGCGGGCGGAGGAGCGGGAAGTCGACCCGGTCGGCTTCCCACCCCTCCGGCGTTTCCGGGGACTGGAGTTGACCACTGTTTGACCTTTCGGGACCGCCGAATAGGGTGTTCGCGAGCGTAGGGGGGATTGGGATGACGCGA